>PUNR01000062.1 GCA_003551805.1 Loktanella sp. | reverse complement strand
GCCTCGGCGCTGATCTGATAGCCATTGGCCTTAAGCGCGGTTTCAATCCGCTGAGTCGCGGCACCGGCATGGTATATCTTGGATTTGCGGTTTGTCGTCACCTCGACCCGCAAGGGGATATCGGGGCGCAAGATATCGGACCAC
Organism: Loktanella sp.; assembly: GCA_003551805.1. GTDB lineage: Bacteria > Pseudomonadota > Alphaproteobacteria > Rhodobacterales > Rhodobacteraceae > Yoonia. Next base: position 21,326 of record PUNR01000062.1, on the reverse strand, counting down.
GGGAATTTGTGCGCGCGTTTATCCAGCTGTGCCAGATGGAAGGCCATGAAACTGCCGATCCGCACCAGCACGCGTGTGGCACCCCGCAGCACCAGATTGGCGCGCCAGACGTCGGGCCAAGTGCCCATGAACTGCACCCCGCCTTGGGTCATGCTGGCATCGGCAAAGCCGTTGGCCTGTGCTTCGGCCAGTAATGCGGGCTCAAAACCGGGGGTGGCGGTCAGAAAGATTTCATATGTTTGTGTCATGTAGACCGCTTAGGGGCTTTGTTCGGCGCTGGCTAGGTGGCTTTGCGCGCGGTGTCAGGTTGTGGCACCGGCTTTGCAATGCCTTCCAGCACTTTTAGGGGGCGGCGCACGGCTTCTTTCAGGCCGGGGCGGGTCGGGGCGGCAGAATGCTTGGTAACTTCGACCATCAAGACCCCGCCGGCCGCGATAATCGGAATCTTGTGCCCTACACGTTCAAACATACCGGCTGATTTGCGCCAGAACCTGTTGCGCAGGGGCGGCTGGAACAGGGTGGACAAGGTACGTTCGGTGACACAGCGATGTTTGCGCAATTGCGCCTCTAGCTGGCTAAGTGAATAGGGCCTGCCATAGCCGAAAGGCGTGCTGTCGGTGCGCGACCATAGCCCGGCACGGTTTGGCACGACAAAAACAGCCCGCCCACCGGGGCCAAGCACGCGCCAGATCTCGTCCAGCAAGGCGGTGGGGTGTTCTGACGTTTCCAGCCCGTGCATGACGACCAGCTTATCGATATGACCGGTTTCAATTGGCCACAAAGTGTCTTCACACAACACGCTGACATTGCGCCCCTCGGGTGGCCATGGCATGACCCCCTGAGGTCCGGGCATCAGGCCAATAACGCGCCGCGCGTCTTTGAGATAAGGGCGCAGCAGCGGCACCGCAAAGCCGAAACCTGCAACAACCTGCCCCTTTGCCTCTGGCCAAAGAAGGGTCAATTCGTCGCGGATCACCTTTTGCGCGGCGCGACCAAGCGTGCTGCGGTAATAGAAATTTCGCAGGTCCAGCACATCAAGGTGCATTGCGGTTCAGACCTCCATCGACGACACTTTGAGAACCATATCAAGGAAAGGCCGGTTTGCCATGACAAACGCATCATCCCCCATAGAACTGGTCACCGTGCCGTGTTTGCGCGACAATTACGCCTTTCTGGTGCATAACCACGCCACCGGCGACACCGCCCTGATCGACGCGCCAGAGGCGACGCCGATCGCCGCCACATTGGCGCAACGTGGCTGGAAACTAACCGATATTTTGTTGACCCATCACCACGATGACCATGTGGACGGTCTGGCCACCCTACGCGGCGGTGCGCGCGTCATCGGGGCAAGCGCCGATGCACACCGCCTGCCACCCCTTGATCTGGCTGTGGCAGAGGGTGACTTGCTGCATATCTGCGGCCAGACCACCCATGTGATCGACGTGTCAGGGCATACTGTGGGGCATATCGCCTTTCATATGCCGGACGCAGCGCTGGCCTTTACCGGCGACAGCCTGATGGCGCTGGGCTGCGGCAGGCTGTTCGAAGGGTCGCCTGCGCAAATGTGGAAAAGCTTGCTGAAATTGCGCGCCTTGCCCGGTGAAACGCAAATATGTTCGGGGCACGAATATACAGAATCGAACGCGCGTTTCGCCACGTCCCTTGACCCGGCGAATGCAGCGCTTAAGTTACGGGTCAGGGCAATTGAACAGACACGGGCGGCAGGGAAACCGACAGTGCCATCCGGTCTTGAAGAAGAACGACAAACCAACCCCTTTCTGCGTGCCGATGATGCAACCCTCAAGGCGCATCTGGGATTGCAGCAGGTGCCCGACGAAGAGGTGTTTGCGCAGATCCGCGCAAGCAAGGACAAATTTTAACCTCAAACATGCGGCGCTTTATGCCAAAGCAGACGATATTTCGGTCATCACATCATTTGTGAAGTCCAAAACAAAAAAAGTCCTTGAAGGTTGGAAAAGAAAACCAAACTTTAAGAGATAGAGGCCACGGTGGGTCCAGCTGCAATAGCTGGCCGACCCCCGATGTGAAGGAGCACAGACGTGCCATCATTTTCAACGACACTAGAGCAGTCCATTCACGGCGCCCTGGCGCTGGCCAATGAACGTAAACATGAACTGGCCACACTGGAACACCTGTTGCTGGCCCTGATTGACGAACCGGATGCGGCGCGCGTGATGCGGGCCTGTTCGGTTAATCTTGATGACCTGCGCAAGGATCTCGAAGATTTCATCGACGACGATCTGTCCACCCTTGTGACCGACGTCGAAGGATCAGAGGCTGTGCCTACAGCCGCCTTCCAGCGCGTGATCCAGCGTGCCGCGATCCATGTACAATCCTCTGGCCGGTCCGAAGTGACCGGCGCCAATGTTCTGGTCGCGATCTTTGCCGAACGCGAAAGCAACGCGGCCTATTTCCTGCAAGAACAGGACATGACCCGCTATGACGCGGTCAATTTCATAGCGCATGGCGTCGCAAAAGACCCCGCCTTTGGCGAAACCCGTCCGGTGACCGGCGCTGCCGAAGAAACCGAACAGACGACAGGCGCTGACCCTGAAAAAGAAAGCGCACTGGCCAAATATTGCGTCGATCTGAACGCTAAGTCGAAAAAGGGTGACGTTGACCCCCTGATTGGCCGCGCGCACGAGGTCGAACGCTGCATTCAGGTGCTGTGCCGCCGCCGCAAGAATAACCCGCTGCTGGTGGGTGATCCGGGCGTGGGGAAAACCGCAATTGCCGAAGGTTTGGCGTACAAGATCGTCAACAAAGAAGTGCCGGAGGTACTGGCAGGTGCGACGATCTATTCGCTCGATATGGGTGCGCTGCTGGCGGGTACACGTTACCGCGGTGATTTCGAAGAGCGCCTGAAGGCTGTGATGACCGAAATGGAAAATCACAAGGATGCCGTACTGTTCATCGACGAAATCCACACTGTGATCGGTGCCGGTGCGACGTCTGGCGGGGCGATGGATGCGTCCAACCTGCTGAAGCCTGCGTTGCAGGGTGGAAAGCTGCGCTGCATGGGGTCGACCACCTACAAGGAGTTCCGCCAGCATTTTGAAAAAGATCGTGCGCTGGCGCGGCGTTTCCAGAAGATCGACGTGAACGAACCGTCAGTGCCGGATTCGATCAAGATCCTGCAAGGGCTCAAGCCGTATTTTGAAGAACACCACAATATCAAATACACGGCAGAGGCGATCAAGACGGCGGTAGAACTGTCCGCGCGCTATATCAACGACCGCAAATTGCCTGACAAGGCGATCGACGTGATTGATGAAGCAGGTGCAGCCCAGCATCTGGTCGCCGAAAGCAAACGCCGTAAGACCATTGGCACCAAAGAGATTGAGGCTGTAGTAGCCAAAATCGCCCGCATTCCGCCGAAAAACGTGTCGAAGGACGATGCAGAGGTGCTGAAGGATCTGGAAAAAACGCTGAAACGCGTTGTGTTCGGTCAGGATCAGGCGATTGTGGCGCTGTCATCGGCGATCAAACTGGCGCGCGCAGGTTTGCGTGAACCCGAAAAACCAATTGGCAACTACCTGTTCGCGGGGCCAACCGGTGTCGGTAAGACCGAAGTGGCGAAACAACTGGCGGATTCGCTGGGTGTGGAACTGCTGCGGTTTGATATGTCCGAATACATGGAAAAACATGCCGTTTCGCGTCTGATTGGCGCACCTCCCGGCTATGTCGGGTTCGATCAGGGCGGCATGCTGACCGACGGCGTTGACCAGAACCCGCATTGCGTGTTGCTGCTTGATGAAATGGAAAAGGCGCATCCGGATGTCTACAACATCTTGCTGCAGGTGATGGACCACGGGAAACTGACCGACCACAACGGCCGGACCACAGATTTCCGCAATGTGATCCTGATCATGACCTCCAACGCGGGTGCGGCAGAAATGTCCAAAAACGCGCTGGGCTTTGGCCGCGAGGCGCGAACAGGCGAAGATACCGCCGCGATCGAGCGGACGTTTACGCCAGAGTTCCGCAACCGTCTGGATGCGATCATCAGCTTTGGCGCCTTGCCGAAAGAGGTGATTATGCAAGTTGTCGAGAAATTCGTCCTCCAGCTTGAGGCGCAATTGATCGACCGCAACGTGCATATTGAACTGACAACGGCAGCATCGGAATGGCTGGCCGACAAGGGCTATGATGCCAAAATGGGTGCGCGTCCTTTGGGTCGCGTGATCCAAGAACACATCAAAAAGCCACTGGCCGAAGAATTGCTGTTCGGAAAGCTGACCAAAGGCGGGATCGTCAAGGTCGGTGTGAAGAATGGCGAACTAGACCTGACGTTCGAGGCCCCACAGCAAGGTCGCATCACCGGCAGCAACAAACCCCCGTTGCTGACGGCCGAATAATCGACACGCGACCCCCGTCATCATTTACTGTGACGGGGGCGCAAATTACTGAAAATGTTTATCCGCGAATTGCATCTGCAGACTGATCTGGCCGCGGTACATGCGTTTTACTGCGATGCCCCGGATTATTGGATCATGGCGGATGGTGTGGCACCCGATCTGGCCAAGGCCCGCAGCTATTTCCACGACTGCCCGCCCAATTGCGACCCCACAAAAACACACCGACTTGGGCTGTTTCTGGATGATCGGTTGTCCGGGCTGGGTGAATTATCCTTTGGGTTTCCAGCAACAAACGATGCCTATCTTGGCTTTATGATGTTAGGCCCTTGGGCGCGCAACGCAGGCCACGGGTCTGAATTTCTGGCGCACTTCGTCAACCTTGCCCAGCAGGCGGGCGCATCATCGCTTTACCTCGCGGTGCTTGATGTCAATCAGGCGGGGCGCCGGTTTTGGGACCGGCACGGTTTTCAGGCCACCAATGTCAGCGGCACTAACGCACAAGGGCTTGGGCTGACCCGCATGTGCAAATCCCTAGGCGATCACGGATAATCCAGCTGATCGCGTTACCGTGCAGCCTGCGACTGTCTTGGATAGCCCAGCGTGTCACGAAGCTTTACCGTTGTTGCAAGCTCGACCTTTGTAGCGGGTGCGCCAGTCAGAACCATATCTGCAAGCATCTGCGCCGCAGCACGGCCCATCTGCCGGTGCGGCACATGCACGGTTGTCAGCAACGGATGTGTCACAACCGCAAGATCGATGTCGTCAAAGCCGGTGATGGACAAATCATCCGGAACGGACAGACCCATCCCGCGCGCCTGCCGCAATGCACCGACAGCCAGAACGTCGTTTCCACAGATAACGACCGTCGTTTCAGGGCGTTGCTGCAAGATCAGGTCAAGGGCCGCAGCACCATTATCGATGCTATAGGGCGTTTCGACCACAAACAGGTCAGCGCGCACCAGCCCCTCGGCATCCATCACATCACCTACAGCAGCAAGTCGGGCAGCGGCGCGATCATTCGTTGCGACAGGCGCAGTGATCATAGCAAGATGCCGATGATCAAGCTTTGTCACATGCTGCGCCAGTTTCGCCATCGCCTTCCGGTTATCAAACCCGACTGACGGGCGTGGAGCCGTGTCGTCAAATGCCCAAGTCACCAGTGTCGGTACTTTCTGCGCATCCAGAAACCGATAGATCGCAGGGTCGCGTTCGTGACCGATCAACAAGATGCCATCAGCACCGCGCCCAACCAGCGCGCGAATCTGCTCTGCTTCCAGCTTAGGGCGATAGGATGAACAGGCCACCAGCATGGTAAAACCGTATTGCCGCAACTCATCCTGAAACGCCTGCAATCCTTTGGCAAAAACGGCATTTTCCATTGTCGGAATAACTGCCCCGATTGTCATGGTCCGCTGTGCGGCCATCGCGCGCGCGCCAAAGTTCGGTGCATAACCCAAAGTTTCTATCGCATCCTCTACCCGTGTGCGGGTCTTTGCGGTGACCTTGGCGGGCGTATTCATACACCGCGACACCGTCGCCGTAGATACGCCGGCATAAACCGCGACATCCTGCAGCGTCGGGGCTGGACGTGATTGTTTCATGGGCATGGTCCGTCACCGATCTGCGTAATGTAGATGATAAGGCTTGCTTATCTTAAATGTAAGCCATTACATTTATCTTGAAAGCCCTCTGACCGGAAAGACGCGTGATGACACGGACCTATCTGAAAAAGGCAAAGCTGACCGCGACTTCGGATGCATCCGATGTTCATGCCATGGTGCAGACCATTCTGGCCGATATCGAGGCTGGGGGCGATGATACCGCCCGCGCCTATGCTGCAAAGTTCGATAAATACGACGGTAACATCATTCTGACACCGCAGGATATCGCCGCCGCAAGCGCGCTGGTGCCCGAAAAGGTCAAGCAGGATATACAATTCGCCCATGACAACGTGCGCCGTTTTGCCGAGGCGCAGAAATCCAGCATCACCGAGATAGAGGTCGAAATTCTGCCCGGCCTGCATGCTGGACAAAAGGCGATCCCTGTCAACGCAGCGGGCTGTTACATTCCCGGTGGGCGCTATAGCCACATCGCCTCTGCGATCATGACGGTGACAACGGCTAAGGTTGCCGGATGCAATCATATCACCGCCACGTCACCCCCGCGTGCCAACGTCGGCGTTGCCCCGGCTGTTGTCTATGCCGCGCATATCTGCGGCGCGGATACGATCATGGCATTGGGCGGAGTACAGGGGATCGCGGCGATGGCTTTTGGCCTTTTCGGTTTGCCTAAGGCGAATATACTCGTCGGCCCCGGCAACCAGTTCGTGGCAGAGGCAAAGCGCATTCTTTTTGGCCGCGTCGGTATCGACATGATTGCCGGACCCACCGACAGCCTGATCATCGCGGACGGCACGGCTGATGCTATGATTGTCGCTGTTGATCTCGTCTCACAGGCAGAGCACGGGTATAATTCGCCCGTCTGGCTGGTCACGGATGACCGCGCATTGGCTGAAAAAGTGATGGCATTGGTGCCTGATCTGATTGCAGATTTACCAGAGCTGAACCGCGCAAATGCCGCTGCCGCGTGGCGTGATTATGCCGAAGTCATCCTGTGCGACGACCGCGAAGACATGGCCGCAACCTCTGACGATTATGCGCCCGAACATTTGACGGTGCAGGCGACCGATCTGGATTGGTGGCATCACCGCCTTAGCTGCTATGGGTCATTGTTTCTGGGCGAAGAAACGACCGTTTCATTTGGCGACAAAGCCAGCGGGACGAACCATGTGCTGCCAACTTCTGGCGCTGCGTCATATACTGGCGGGCTATCGGTGCATAAGTACCTGAAAATGGTCACATGGCAGCGATCTACCCGCGAAGGGTCGCGGCGTGTGGCCGAGGCAACAGCGCGTATTTCGCGGCTGGAAGGCATGGAAGGTCATGCGCGTTCGGCTGATGTCAGACTGGCCAAGTACTTTCCTGACGAACGCTTCGATCTTGGTGCTGGCACGTGCCTGACGGCCAACTAGAAAAGGACCACAGATGAGTATCAGCAAAAAGTTGGTCGACGATCTTGTCGCTAATGACGTGTCTTTCATAACGACCGTGCCGTGCAAACAGCTTGCCGGTGTGATTGATGAAGTCGAGGCGCGATCAGAGATATTTCACATTCCGGCCAACAAAGAAGATGAAGGCATGGGGCTCTGTGCCGGGGCCTATATGGGCGGCAAGCGGTCTGCGATCATCATGCAGAACACGGCCATCGGGGTGACGATCAACACGCTAGCCACGCTTATTCAGTTCTACCGGATGCCCTTGCCGATGCTGATCAGCTATCGTGGTGAATTGCGCGAACCTGTCGCCTGTCAGGTCGAAATGGCGCTACACACCAAGGCGCTTCTGGCGCAGATGCATATCCCGACCTATCATTTCCACGGCGAAAGCGATGCGGCAGAATTTGATGCGATCCTGAAGTACACTTTCATGTGCAACAAACCTGTGGCGATCCTGACCGATGCGTCCTTCTGGGGAGGCTATGGAGACCAATGATCCGTTCCGAAATCCTGCGCGATATTGCGCCTATCATTCGTGACCATCTTGTTGTCTGCAATATCGGCCTGCCCAGTCAGGAATTGCATGCGATCGACGACCAGCCAACCAATTTCTACATGCTGGGAACCATGGGTCTTGCGTCTTCAATCGGGCTGGGTCTGGCGCTTGTGCAGCCCAAAACCGTAATATCTATTGATGGCGACGGGTCCGTGCTGACCAATCTTGGTACATTGCCGACCATCGCAAACAACGTCGCGGACAATTTTATCTTGCTCATTATCGACAACGGATCATACGGGTCCACCGGCGACCAGCCGACCTATGCAGGCAAGAAAACGTCACTGGCTGCCGTCGCACAGGCCTGCGGCTGCGACAACGTTGTCGAGGTGCAGGACAAGGATCTTGGTCCCGCCCTGCAAACAGCGATCGACAGTCGCCAGATGACCGTGATCGTTTGCAAATGTGACAGCGGCAATATCAAGCTACCAGTCATCACAATGGACCCTGTTGTCATACGCGATCGGTTCATGAAGGCTGTGGCAAGGTGACCTGGCAAGCGACGGATCAATCCAGCCGCTTACCTTTTTCCAGTTCTGCCATGCCCAGCCTGATCGCGCGGTTATCGCCGCGCGCCAGCACCCAAGTGCCGACACGTCGTGCGAGATCGGGGCGTTTCCGTTTAATGGCAAGCTGGAACAGCTCTTTCTGGTAGCGCGGAAAGACGTGGCGTGCACGCAGGTCTGTGTAAAACGCAACAGGATCCAGCCCCGATGAAAGTGCCGCAAGGATCGTTTTTGACAACAATCCCATCTGTGACAACGACGACCCCAGCCTGTGCCCCATCAAGGGGCACCGCAGCTTGACCACATTATCCCCATCGAACCGCGCGACGTGCCCTGCATCCATTGGCTCGTACGGATCAAAAAGGATCGTGACACGACGGGCAGTCTGGCTGACCTTGGCAGCGTCGCCGTAGGGGCCCGAATAATCATAACCCCATGCCGTATGATACCGCGTCTCGAACGGGACCAGCGACCGGTCAAGCGTGGATTGCGGGCTGATGATTACGACATCAGCACCCGGACAGGCGGCGCTGAATGCCGCAGCAGCATAGCCGCCCATTGATGCACCATAGAACACGACCCTGTCGAATTGGGCGAAAAACCCGTCGTCCCGCAGTTTGTCAAATTGCTCTGATACCCATGCTTCACGATACCACGTCCAGCCACCGGCAAGGACGCCCAGCATCGACCAACCCTGCTTTTCGATGAATTCATATCCCCAAGGCCGGCGATCTTCGCGTTTGTTCATCGCGATATCAAGATTGTCGAAGGTGACCACCAGAACCTTAGGATCGCGCGGCATGAACAAAAAACTATGCCCTTTCGGGCCATCACGAAAGAACCCGTCCTGACCGGCAAGCGACCGTGCAATTGCAGGCCAACTGTTATCAACGACAGGTTCAGGCGGGTTCGGGCGCATGACCACGCGGACCAGCGTGCCTTCTTCCTCTGACCGCAAAATCTCGGATGTGCCGTATTTGCGCAGGAACGGAAACGCGCCAGAGCCCTTGCGGATATCGATGAAAAGCCGGCTGTCGGCATGCAGCCCCTGCGCCAGGACGGGCGCAAGATGTTTGACTTTGGCGTCGCTACCGAAACTGGCAAGGGTCAGCAAAACATCAGCAGGTACGATGTCAGCCGCACGCGTCACCACCTTGATTGCCTGCGGATCAACACCATGCTGAATCAGTTTGGCACGATAGGCGTCCATCTTGTCAGGTTGAGTGCCAAATTTTCCGTCCGCGCTAAGATCAACCAAATGAACTGGACAATTGTCGCGCATATGCAAGGACACGACCAGCGCTGGCGAACAGCCCCCGATATCCATAACTGCACCTTCAAGCGGAGGGACTTGGTCCAATAACGCGGTATCATACGCCGTTGTATTTCGCCCCGTGATTGGTGCCAGTGCAGCGTTGATACCGTGCTTGTCTAGCGCCACGGCCCACCACGATTCTTGCGATGGTAATCCCATGTAATGATTACCCAGTTCCCGCTTGTTAGATGCCCATACATGCAAGCCCGTTGTTTGCTCTGTGATCTGCAAAGTCACTTTTCTCATGGACCGATTGAACAGCGTCCGTTCACGAAAAGTCACAGGGTAAAATGCGGCCAAGGGCTGAACATGATCCTTCAGGCCGAATTTACGGACATAATGCGTCAGCATCATTGGCCCCCAGACACCCCAAGGCTGCTGACTGACATGGACCGGACTACCATTTTCGCGCGCTGCGTGAAATTGCTGCTGGTCCTTGCGGGCCAGAAACGGTGCGATGGAATAACGGTCTGATGTGAATGCCAGCATTTCGGCCAAAACAGGGCTATCCGCCGGAAGCCCCAGAACCGCATTATTCACACGGTCGCTATCGGGTAATTCATAGCCGAAGACATAATCATCGTCATAGTCGATCGGGCGCTGGCAATAGACATCCGTATCGACCCAGATCATCCCCGGATTGCGGTGGATCATGTGCAGGCGGAACAGGTCGGCAAACAGCGCGTAGCTGTTCTTTTTCTCGTATTTGATAAAATCGTCAGTATCCAGAACCTCGCGCCCGTCGCGACAGATGACGCCGTCGGGGATGTTCGGGATGTCTTCATAGTGGAAAAGCGTGATTTTCTGACCGGCATCTACAAAGGATTTCAGGCAAAGCTGTTCCATCCAGCTCAGCCGCCCCCCGATCCATAACGTCCCGACTTCGCGCTGCCTGCTCATCTGTTCGACCTTTAAACCGACCTGTAATAGTCACGATACCATTCAACATAGGCCCGCATACCATCCTGCACGGATGTTTGCGGCACATAGCCCGTCAGCCTGCGCAACAGCTGGTTATCCGCCCATGTCGCAGGCACGTCGCCCGGCTGCATCGGCTGCATGTCCTTTTGCGCACTAACACCCGAAGCCTGTTCAATCGCTGCGATAAAGTCCAGCAATTGCACCGATTCTCCGTTGCCGATATTCACCACACGCCAAGGGGCGACAGGCGACAGGCTGTCGTTCTCGACCGGGTTTTTGCCCGGAACTGCATCCAGCAGCAGCCGGATGCCCTGCACCAGATCGGTGACGTAGGTAAAATCGCGCTGCATATCACCGTGGTTGAACACTTTGATCGGTCGCCCTTCAAGGATAGCCGAGGTGAACAGATAAGGCGCCATATCCGGACGCCCCCAAGGGCCATAGACGGTGAAAAACCGGAAACATGTCACCGGAAGGTCGAACAGATGAGCATAGCTGTGGGCCATCGCCTCGTTTGCCTTTTTCGTCGCGGCATAGAATGACATCTGGCTGTCGACCTGATCTGTCTCGCGGTACGGCATCTGCGTATTGGCGCCATAGACCGAACTGGTCGAGGCGATCATCAGATGCGCGGGCTTATGGGCGCGCGCAGCTTCCAAAAGCTCGAACGTGCCAAGCAGGTTCGCCTCTGTATAGGCGCGGGGGTTTTCGATCGAATAACGCACGCCTGCTTGTGCGGCCAGATGCACCACAGCATCAGGGCGGTGGGTGGCGAACAGATCCAGCAACAGCCCCGGTTCTTCGACCTTGCCGCGCACGGCGGTAAAGTGCGGATGGCTGACCAACTGCGCTTCGCGGTCCGCTTTTAGCCGGGGGTCATAGTAATCGTTATGGCTGTCCAGGCCGATGACCCTGAACCCCTGCCCCAGCAATAGCTGCGAAAGATGGAAACCGATGAATCCGGCACTGCCGGTGATCAGGACAGTTTGCATCAATCAATCCCAAACAAATCACGGGTGAAAACCTTGTCGTGCACATCGGTAAGGTCAGGGCTTTGGCGGTTAGCGACAATCAGATCTGCCTCTGCCTTGAACGCATCAAGGTCAGTCACAACGCGACTATTGAAAAAATGTGTTTCGGTCAGGACGGGTTCGTAGACGATACATTCGATGCCCTTGGCCTTGATCCGTTTCATGATGCCCTGCACGGAACTGTCGCGGAAGTTATCCGAACCCGATTTCATCACCAACCGGTGAATGCCCACGATCCGGGGCTTGCGGGCAAGGATCAGGTCAGAGATGAAATCCTTGCGCGTCCGGTTCGATTGCACGATGGCCGCGATCAGGTTTTGCGGCACCTGATCGTAATTTGCCAGCAGCTGCTTTGTATCTTTGGGCAAACAATACCCGCCGTAGCCAAAGCTGGGGTTGTTGTAATGCCCGCCCACACGCGGGTCTAGGCTAACGCCTTCGATAATCTCGCGTGTGTTCAGGCCGTGACCGATGGCATAGCTGTCCAGTTCGTTGAAAAACGCGACACGCATGGCAAGGAATGTGTTGGAAAAAAGCTTGATCGCTTCCGCTTCGACGGGGCTGGTGAACAGGACGGGGGCGTCCTTGGTCAGCGCGCCTTCGACAAGCAGGTCGGCAAAGCGTTGGGCGACAGCGCTATGGTCGCCAACGACGATCCGTGAAGGGTGCAGGTTGTCATGCAAGGCACGGCCTTCGCGCAGAAATTCGGGCGAGAACAAAATCATATCGGTGCCATGTTCCGCGCGCATCCGGCTGACAAAGCCGACGGGCACGGTGGATTTCACCACGATTGTCGCATCAGGTGCCAGATGCCGCGCCTGCCCGATCACCTGTTCGACGCTGGATGTATCAAAACGGTTGGTCTGGCTGTCGTAATTGGTGGGCGTCGCGACAATGATGAAATCAGCACCGGTCATCGCTGTGACGGGGTCAGTCGTTGCCTGCAGGTCCAGCGTGCGGTTTCTCAGAAAATCGCTGATATCGGCATCTTCGATCGGCGATTGGCCCTTGTTAACCAGATCGGCGCGGGCTGTGTTCACCTCTAACGCGCGAACTTGGTTATGTTGCGCCAGCAACACCGCATTGGACAGGCCCACATAGCCCAGCCCGACCACTGTGATCTTCAATTTACCCACCATAACCAACTCATACTTCTTTAATGCTGTGTTTCATCGACTGCATCCACCGTAAAGAAAAAATCGCTATCGGGTGATTGATCGACGATATCATCGGGAATGACCTGCGGACCGGCAAGATAGACGTTTGATCCAAAATGCCCGTGCAAGGTTGATAATTTGCGCAAACGCGCACTGGTCAGTTCGGCATGAAAGGCCTGATACTTCGGCTGCTGCTTAAGCTCGGCAATCTTGGCTTTGTGGGCGGCAACGGCAGCGTCATGGGCGGCACGGATATCGGGATCGGCCAAAAGCCGGTCATATTCAGCCTGCAAAGCAGGTAACATCCGTTCCATGCGTCGGTCTTCGACGACGTTGTGGTTCATGCGGAACCAATACGCCATGCCCTGATCGCGGTCGACATGGTTCACACGGCCCCTGTCCCGTTTCACCAGAAAGCTTTCGGCGGACCGGACAGCGTAATGGTTCAGCGACACCAGTTCATAACCAAAGGTCCCCGAATGTGACCGCCACGCCGTGCGCCATTCAGTTTTCGGAATCGGTTTGCCCGACCCGTTCACCCAGTTGATCCGGTCTACCGCTGTCGGCAGCAATCCTTTGGGCCGGTGAACGCCCATTTTGCGAAACAATCCGACATTGCGATAAAGCGTTTTGAAACCCCATGCCTGATGTGGCTTGTTGGCGTATTCGCGCGCGCAGCGGTTAAAGGCCTGCGTGATAAACCCGTCATCAAACGCGTCGATGTCATTGTTACCAAACAGCCGCCACGTCAGCGAAATCAGGTTGGCGTCGCCCACAGCATCAAAAAGCGCCTGCATCGTGCCGTCACCAGTATGTATGGCAATGTATTCATCCACATCCATGCAGATCGCCCAGTCACAGTTTTTGACCAGATCTTCGTCATTGGCCGCATCAAGGGCGGCATGTTGTGGCTTCATCCCGCTTGCGCGATACGGGTTATCGCGCCATTGGCACAGTCCCTTGCTGTCCAGCAGTTGCAGGAAAGTATCAGTGCCGTCAGTGCAATCATTGGTGTAGATCAGAAAATCCTTGATCCCGATGGCGCGATGATAAGCCAACCATTCAAGAATGAACGGCCCCTCGTTCTTCATCGTGGTCACAATACCAACCTTATTGCCCAAAGGCGCACCCGATTTGTCGATCCGCGCCTCGGCTGGCAGATCCATAGGTGGGCGCAAGGGGTCAGCGCCAGCATCCAGCGCCCGCGCGAGCAGGTCGGGGTCTTCGACAAGGCTGGTTTTCGGGACGATCTGGCCAATACTTACATCGTCCATCCGCCCATAGCGCAAGGCCATGAACCGGTGGAACCCCAAAGCCTGAACCGCAGATTTGGCACCCAGAACCCGTGTTTCCATCCAGATTGTGCCGTCCGGCAACCTGTCAGGCGCAACACACCAGCGCCAACAAAACGATCCGGCGTCAAACCTTTTGCAGATGTGATCGCTAAAGGCAGGCGTGGCATTCTTGCGCAGACCCCAAGGGTAAACCTCGACCCCGCGCAGCGCAATAATCCCCATAGGTGCCTTGGCGGCCGCCGTGAACATCGTTTCACCGTCACCCTTGCCAGACACAAGGTCCATCACCTCGAGATTGGCAACCGCATTGGCAGAGACCAGATATCGCTGACGCAGCAGATCAAACAGCAGCTTGTAGGACAACGGCGCAAGCCATGCATCGGCGGGCGGCGCGGTCATTCTGTCTTTGCCGGGCGCGTCAGGTGCATTCATCGGATGTGTTTCGTGCCCTTTGATCGCATCCCCCAGCGGTCTGTCAAAATCGGCAATCACGATCTGGCAGGACGCCAGTTGCGCCGCCGCAGCAGGATCATCGCGTAAAAGCGCGATCAGCGCGTCGGCACATTGTGCCGCAACACCAGGTGTACCGCGCATCACAATCAGAGCCCCGGTCATACCGTGGTGCTGCTGATGCCAGACCAGCCAATCGCGGATATCTGCGGCGGTTTCGCCATTGCAATGGCCCAGAACAACGTTCCGCCCCGCAAAAAGCTCGGTTTCATCGGGTGTCACTGACACTATTTCATCGGCACCATATAGCGGCGCAGGTACTGTCCCGTCATCACGGCGCAAGACATCAACCACCGGTGCGCCATCAACGACGCGCGACCAGACGACACCGCCGGTACCGTCCGGATTCAACATCGTTTTTTCGGGCAGCGCACCCAGATAAAGCCGTGCAATCTGCCCGTCCTTGCCCAGCGGCAGCGCCGCGATGACATCCACAACACCGTCAGCGACCGGCACGGATACCGCCTGCTGTGTACGCCATAAAACCGACGGAAAATCGTTCATTCCGGAACCTATATCAATACCGCTGTCTGTATAACGGATCGGCCCAGCGCTGGACAGGCCCCAAGGTTGCAGAACCGCAGGCCACCATACTGCAGGCCAGAGCGTGACATTGGCGCACGCTTCGGACATGGTCCGCACAGTGATTACCAGTAGGACAGCCATGCGGACGATCGTGACCACCATGCGCAACGAAGCGCCGTTCATCCTTGAATGGGTCGCTTACCATCGTAGCATCGGCTTTACCGATTTCGTGGTTTTTACCAACGATTGTGAAGACGGCACCGACCTGATCCTTGATCGGTTGCAAGAGATGGGTATCGTGCACCACATCCCCAACCCGCGCCGCGGCAAGAAACCCGTACAATGGACCGCATTGAAACGAGCGGCCAATCATCCCGCGGTGAAAAAGGCAGAGTGGGTTTTCGTCACTGACGTTGATGAATTTCTAAATATCCACGCAGGGGCGGGCCGTCTTGACGACCTGATCGCCGTTCAGCCCGATGCGGATGGTTTCATGCTGACATGGCGGATGTTTGGTGCAAACGGACAGGTAAAGTTCACAGACGGCCTGATGATGGACCAATTCACCGCAGCCGCACCCGACCAGATGATCTGGCCGTGGCGCGCTGTCCAGTTCAAGACAATCTTTCGCAACACAAGCCCCGATATCAAGCTGGGCATCCACCAGCCCAAGTTTGCCCAAGACGCCACCCGCACCCCTCGTATCTGGATCGATGACAACGGCGACAGAACCCATGCCGTCCGTGGCACTGTTATGCTGCACCAGAAACCGCGCTATAAACTGGCGCAGATCAATCACTATGCTTTGGGCGCAGTCGAAAGCTTTCTGGTCAAGTGCGCGCGCGGCAAGCCCAACCATTCTGACGATAACATTGATCTGGCCTATTGGTTGGACCGCAACCTGAATGAGGTCGAGGACAAATCGATCCTGCGCCACCGTCAGCCGACCGCTGATGCAGTCGCCGCCCTAATGGATGATCCGGTAATCAGCGCGCTTCACGCTGATGGCGTTGAATGGCGCAAACGCAAGATACAGTCTTTGATGACGGATTCCGATATGTTTTATTTGTATGCTCGGATCCTCCAATCCCAGCCCACAATTG
The DNA here is from genome assembly GCA_003551805.1 of Loktanella sp. GTDB lineage: Bacteria > Pseudomonadota > Alphaproteobacteria > Rhodobacterales > Rhodobacteraceae > Yoonia. The sequence continues at coordinate 4,970 of PUNR01000062.1, read as the reverse complement.
CGCTGCCGAAAAACATCCAGCAGGATTTGCTGCAACGGCTTTTCACCATGCGCCGTGCGCAGGTCAAAACGTAATTCTTCAAGCGCGTGCGGTAAAAATCGCGTGTATCTCTTTATTTCCGAACCATTCGGGGTATTTCCTAGCCTACATTTCAATTTTCTCACATTGGATCGCCATGAAACTTGCAAAAACAGCTTTCGTCTGGGTCGCCCTGTTTCTGGCTGCCGTTCTGGGATGGGCCATCTTCCTGCCCGCGTCGCAGCCGATCCTTGACCGTGCGGGTCTATGGGAACCTATGAAATCGCTTGGCATCCCTGTCGCCGAAGCGCCGGCCAATGGTGCGCAGGGCGGCGGCGGTCCGCCCTTTGGCGGCGGTGGTGGGGCTGAACGCGTGATCGCGCAGCAGGTGACTTTTGTCGAATACGGTGACCGCTTGGGCGCCATCGGCACGGCCGAGGCGTTGCGCAGCGTGATCCTTACACCGGATGTCGGTGGCAGGCTGACGGCCCTGCATGTCCAGTCAGGCGACAGCGTGACAAGTGGCGACCTCATCGCCGAAATCGATGCAGAGCCACAACGTCTTGCGATCAACCGGGCAGAAATTGCCTTGCAGGATGCACAGGCGCGGGCTGATCGTGTGGCCCGCTTGCGCGACAGCGGCACCGCGACCGATGTGCAGATTGACGATGCGGCGCTGTCGCTACGTCAGGCAGAACTGGACCTGCGCGAGGCGCAATTCGAATTGTCCCGTCGCCAGATCAGCGCGCCTTTTGACGGATATGTCGGGCTGCTTTCGCTAGAACCGGGTAACCAGATCAACGCTGGCACCGAAATTGCCCGGCTGGACGACCGCGCGCGGCTGCGGATCAATTTTGAAGTACCAGAACGGCTCGTCGGGCTGATCGCGGCAGGCGACCGCTTTGAAATCAGCCCGTTATCACGGCCCACAGACCTGTCCGAAGGTGTGGTCCGCGCTGTCGATGCACGCGTTAGCCAAGACAACCGCGCCTTGCGGATAGAAGGCGAAATTGACAATAGCGATGATCGCCTGCGCCCCGGCATGGCCTTTCGCGTGACCGTTCTTTTGCCGGGCGAAGCGTATCCGGCCATTGATCCGCTGACCGTGCAATGGGACAGGCGCGGGTCGTTCGTCTGGGCTGTTGGCGATGATGACACGGTCCGCCGCGTCAGCATCGACATCGTCCAGCGCCGGGACGAGGCTGTGCTGGTCCGTGCCGATCTGTCCGAAGATGACCGTGTGATACTTGAAGGTGTGCAAAACCTGCGTCCCGGTGCTGCGGTCAATATCACTGAAACGCGGCAGGTGAATGGCGCGGATGAACAGGCCGCAGAAATCCAGCCGGACGGAACCAACCCCGATATCTAAATCAGGAGCAAATTGCAGATGCAGGATGCCACCCCGCCCCAGACAGACCGCAACAACGGCGCAACCGACGCCGACGATTTCGATGCGACCGAGGCAGGCAAATCCGGCACAGCGCTGTTTGTGCGCCGCCCGATCCTTGCCTTTGTGCTAAGCGCGTTGGTCGTCATCGCGGGGATCGCGGGGCTGTTTGCCGTCGAGGTTCGCGAACTGCCCAACGTCGATCGTCCTGTTATCACTGTCACGACGCAGTTTGGCGGCGCAGGGCCGGAAACCATTGACCGCGAAGTGACCAGCCGGATCGAAGGTGCGGTGGGGCGTGTGTCAGGTGTGGAAAACCTGTCATCAAGTTCCAGCTTTGGCCGATCGCGTGTAGTAGCGGAATTTACCGACAGCACCGATATCGACGTGGCTGCCACCGATATTCGTGATGCCATCGGGCGTATCCGCAACGCGTTGCCTGCCGATGCGGATGAACCGCGCATCGTAAAGGCCGACAGCGACGCTGACGCCGTGATGCGGATCAGTGTCACATCACCCAGCCGGTCGGTGCAGGATCTGACCCGCTTGGTCGAGGATCTGGTCGAAGATCGCCTGATATCCGCCCCCGGCGTCGCCGATCTGCAGATTTTTGGCAATCGTGAAGCGATTTTTCGTGTCGATATCGATATGCTGGAACTGGCTGCGCGTGGCCTGAACCTTGCCGATCTGCGCAACACCTTGCGCAATGTGTCACTGGATGTGCCCGCAGGGGCCCTGTCCGGCGAACGGCAAAGCATTCAGGTTCGCACCACGGCTAACGTCGCCACGCCTGAAGCCTTTGAGCAATTGATCCTGCGCGGCAATATCCGGCTGGGCGAGGTGGCACGCGTCACGCTTGGCCCAGCACCCGGCGAAACGATCCTGCGGGCCAATGATGAAACCGGCATCGGCCTTGGCATCATCCGGCAGGCGCAAAGCAACACGCTCGACATTTCGCGCAACGTGACTGCGATTGTCGAAGAATTGCAGCAGATCCTGCCCGATGACGTGCGTATCTTTGTGACGTCGGACGAGGCGACTTTTGTCGGCGGCGCAGTCACCGAGGTTCTTAAAACCCTTGGTCTGGCGCTGATTATCGTGATTGCGATGATCTTTTTGTTCCTGCGCGATGCACGGGCCACGCTGATCCCCGCGATCACCCTGCCTGTGGCGCTGATCGGGACGATTGCGGCAATTTATATCGTGGGCTTTTCGGTCAATATCCTGACCTTGCTGGCGCTGGTACTGGCGACAGGTATGGTGATCGACGACGCCATTGTTGTGATGGAAAACATCGTCCGCCGCCGTAGTCAGGGCCTTGGCGCGCGGGCGGCAGCGGTGCTGGGCACGCGGCAGGTGTTCTTTGCCGTGGTGACGACCACTGCAACACTGGCCGCTGTCTTTATCCCTCTGTCTTTCCTGCCCGGTCAGGCCGGGGGCTTGTTCCGCGAATTCGGATTTACGTTGGCGATGGCGGTCTTGTTGTCGTCTTTCGTGGCGCTGACCTTGTGTCCTGTGCTGGCGAGCAAATTGCTGCGCACCACACCGCAGGACGCGCGCCCTGATTTATTGGGGCGGTTTGGCACCAGATTGTCGACGGTCTATGCCAAAACCCTGCGCGGCGCGCTGGCTATGCCCAGCGCCGTGGTTCTGGCGGCGATCCTGTTTGGCGCGACGGCCTATCTGGCGTCACAATCCATCCGTCAGGAACTGACCCCGCCCGAAGATCGCGGCGTTGCCTTGCTCAGCGTGTCAGGGCCACAAGGCGTTTCACTGGATTACACCGACAGCAAAGTCCGCGAGATTGAGGCCGTGATCCGCCCGCTGCGCGACAGCGGCGAGGTGACGAACCTGTTTTCCATCGTTGGTCTTGGCGGCAGCGATAACCGCGCCTTCATGGTGATGACGCTGGCCGACTGGGCGGACCGCGAAAGATCGCAGCAGGACATCGTGGGGCAGATCAACGCCGGTCTGCGCGACATCATCGGTGTGCGCGCTTTTGCAATCCAGCCCAATTCTCTGGGTATCCGTGGCGCGGGGCGCGGGCTTAGCTTTGCGCTGCTTGGTAGCAATTACGAAGACCTTGCCGATAACGGGCAGGCGCTGGTCGATGCGATGAATGCCGATCCTCGCTTTGGCCGCGTGACGCTGGATTTTGAAACAAGCCAGCCACAGCTGAGCATCGAAATCGACCGTGAACGCGCATCGGATATCGGCGTCAATATCGACGGTCTGGGCGAGGCGCTGCAAGCCTTGCTGGATGGCAACACCGTCGGCAATGTGTTCATCGATGACCGCAGTTTCGACATCCAGCTATTGTCCACCCGCACCCCCGTGCGTGACCCCGGTGATCTTGAACAAACCTTTATCAGGTCCGACAGCGGCCAGATCGTGCCTATTTCATCCTTTATCACGCTGGAAGAACGCGCCACCGCGCCACAGCTTGGCCGCGAAAGCCAGCAACGCGCGGTCCAGGTGACCGCCAGTCTGGCCCCCGATTTCCCGCTTGGCAGCGCCTTGGCCGAGGCACGCAATCTGGCCGCCGACATACTTCCGCCGGATCAGCGCCTGTTGCCCTTGGCCGAAGCGGCGACGCTAGATGAAACATCAGCGGGCATTCTGCTGGTCTTCGGCTTTGCGATCCTGATCGTGTTTCTGGTGCTGGCCGCGCAATTCGAAAGCTTCATTTCAGCAATCGTCGTTATGGCAACCGTGCCGATCGGTCTGGCCTGCGCGGTTTTTGCGCTGCTTTTGTCAGGCGTCAGTCTGAACGTCTATTCCCAGATCGGACTGGTGCTATTGGTGGGCATCATGGCCAAGAACGGTATTTTGATCGTCGAATTCGCAAACCAACTTCGCGATGCCGGCGCCGAGGTGCGCGAAGCGATTGAACAGGCCGCCACGATCCGTCTGCGTCCGGTGATGATGACCATGACATCCACCGTGCTGGGCGGCGTGCCGCTGATCCTGTCATCCGGTGCAGGTGCCGAAGCGCGCGAGGCTTTGGGCTGGGTCGTGGTCGGCGGGCTGGGTCTGGCGACACTGGCGACGCTTTATCTTACGCCGGTGGCATATCTGCTACTGGCACCCTTCGGATCACCGCGCCGGCGGGAGCAGGAATTTCTGGAACAGGAATTGCGCGGATCGTCGCGCGATACATCCGTGAAAGCATGATGCAACAGGGCCCGCCACCAGACGGGCCCTGAAATTACGCGGTCCGGTCTTTAGAAAAAACCCAGTTTGTTGGGGTTATAGCTGACCAGCATGTTCTTGGTCTGCTGGTAGTGATCCAGCATCATCTTGTGGTTTTCACGTCCGATGCCGGATTGCTTGTATCCACCAAAAGCCGCATGGGCGGGATAGGCGTGATAATTGTTCACCCAGACGCGCCCTGCCTCGACCGCGCGGCCGAAACGATAGGCGCGTGTGCCGTCGCGGGTCCAGACACCGGCACCAAGGCCATAGATCGTGTCATTGGCAATCGCGAGCGCCTCTTCCTCGTCCTTGAAGGTCGTTACCGACACGACAGGGCCAAAGATTTCTTCTTGAAAAACCCGCATCTTGT
>PUNR01000376.1 GCA_003551805.1 Loktanella sp. | reverse complement strand
TTGATGTGACCCCCGTCCGCAAGGATTGGGACATTCTGATCGCCCAGATGAAGGCCGACCCCAACAAGGGCCATTTTCGCAAGAACGAAGATTGGGACCATGTCGATTGGGACGGGATGGAGCCCAAGCTGAAAAAGGAATTTATCGATTTCCTGATTTCATCCTGCACCGCCGAATTTTCGGGCTGCGTGCTTTATAAGGAAATGAAGCGGCGCGGGTCGAACAAGGACATCACCGAACTGTTCCAACTGATGGCCCGTGACGAGGCCCGTCATGCCGGTTTCATCAACGATGCCCTGCGCGAAGCTGGCATCGCCGTGAACCTTGGCTTTCTGACGCAGGCCAAGAAATATACCTATTTCCGGCCTAAATTCATCTATTACGCGACCTATCTGTCGGAAAAGATCGGTTATGCGCGCTACATCACGATCTACCGCCATCTGGAAGAAAACCCTGAATACCGGTTCCATCCGATTTTCAAGTGGTTCCGCGAATGGTGCAATGACGAATATTCGCATGGCGAAGCCTTCGCGCTGCTGTTGAAAACCGATCCCAAGCTGACGGAAAGCCGGATGAACAAGCTGTGGATCAAGTTTTTCCTGACAGCGGTGTTTTCGACCATGTGGATCCGCGACCACCAGCGGCCCGAGTTCCACAAGGCGCTGGGCGTTGATCCGGCGTGGTACGGGCAGGAAGTGTTCCGCAAGACATCCGACATCTCGCGTCAGGTGTTTCCGATGGTGCTGGATATCGACCACCCGCGCTGGCAGCCGATGTTGAACCGTTTGCAGGATGCCAATGTGCAGATCGCTGCGGGCCGCAAGCAAGGCGGTGTCGGTGGTTGGTTCAAACGCATGGGTGGCACGGTCAAGGCTGGCCTGACGTTCATGTCGTTGCTGACCATTCCTGTCGTCAAAAACGAAGTTCCCGACAGCCCGATCATGGCACCGGCTTACTGATGGGGGGGGCGGTTTTCATGCTGAAAACCGGTGGAGGCGCTGCCTCCACACCTCCGGGATATTTATGCTCGGACGATGAAACATGACCGGCGCTTTGATCGCAGGGGTGGCGGCAATATTTCTTTGGTGGTTTTCCACCGGGGTGATCTTGCTGGCCGTGCGGCGGGCGGACCGGTCGGGGCGGCATCTGGCGACGGTGGTGCTTGGCCTGCCTTTGCTGCTGGGGGGCGGCTGGGCGGTGCTGGTGTCATTGCAGATGGAAACGCTTGGCGGGGTCTATCTGGGGTTTCTGGGCGCTTTGGCTGTTTGGGGCTGGATCGAGCTTGCGTTTCTGGCCGGTGTCATCACGGGCCCGATGCGACAGGATTGCCTGCCCGGTCTGTCTGGCAAGCCACGGTTTTTCCGCGCCTTTGCCACCGTGGCGCATCATGAATTGCTGCTGACGCTGGGGCTGCTTTTGCTGGTGCTGGTATCGGCGGGGGCGGAAAACCAGATGGCGCTGGCGACCTACCTGATCCTTTATGTGGCGCGGATCTTTGCCAAGCTGAACCTGTTTTTCGGCGTGCCGCGGATCAATCTGGAATTCATTCCGCGTCGGTTGATCCATCTGAAAAGCTATTTCCGGCGTGGACCGGTCACGCTGGCCTTTCCGGCGGCGATTACCGTTCTGACCGCGCTGATCGCGGTGTGCGCCGAAAGATTGTGGTTTGCCACATCCGAGATGACGATTGTGGGTTACGGCCTGCTGACCACGCTGGCCGCGCTGGCCTTGCTTGAACACTGGCTGATGGTGATCCCTTTGCCTGATGCGAAACTCTGGCGCTGGATGTTGCCTGCGCCCAAAACCATGCCCAAAGAAGAAAGATAAGACCGATGGATTTTGATGCCCTTTTCAACGCCCAACTGAACCAGCTGAAAGCCGATGGCAACTATCGCTACTTCGCTGAACTCGAACGCCAATGTGGCAAGTTTCCCCGTGCTGCAAACCACGCTGCCGATGGCGAAGTGCGTGATGTGACTGTGTGGTGTTCAAACGATTATCTGGGCATGGGCCAGCATCCTGCCGTCATCGGCGCAATGTGCGAAGCGGTGCAGCGCACCGGCACCGGATCGGGCGGCACCCGCAATATCAGCGGCACCAACCACGACCATCTGTTGCTGGAACGCGAATTGGCGGACCTGCATGGCAAGGAATCGGCGCTGTTGTTCACCTCGGGCTATGTGTCGAATTGGGCGGCGCTGTCCACGCTGGGCAGCCGCCTTGAAAACTGTGTGATCCTGTCGGATGCGGGCAACCATGCGTCGATGATCGAGGGCATCCGCCATTCGCGCGCGCAAAAGGTGATCTGGAAGCATAACGATTACCACGATCTGGAAATGAAGCTGCGCGCCCTGCCCGCCGATGTTCCCAAGATCGTCGCTTTTGAAAGCGTCTATTCGATGGATGGCGATATCGCCCCGCTTCGCCAGATCGTCGAGGTTTGTGAAAAATACGGTGCCATGACCTATCTGGACGAGGTGCATGCCGTCGGCATGTATGGCCCGCGCGGTGGCGGCGTGGCCGAACGCGAAGGTCTGATGGACCGGATCACCCTGATCGAAGGCACGCTTGGCAAGGCCTTTGGCGTTGTCGGTGGCTATATCACCGGTTCTGCTGCTTTGTGTGATTTCATCCGCAGCTTTGCATCGGGTTTCATCTTTACCACGGCACTGCCGCCCGCGATTGCGGCAGCGGCGCGGACGTCCATCGCCTATCTGAAAAACTCCGAGATGGAGCGCGCCCGCCAGCGCCGTCAGGTCGCGCGCCTGCGTGCGGCGCTGGACCGTGCGGGTATCCCGCATATGCCCAATGACAGCCATATCGTGCCGGTGCTGATCAAGGATCCGGTCAAGACACGGATGCTGGCCGATTACCTGATGCGCGAATGGGACATCTATGTGCAGCCAATCAATTACCCCACCGTGCCTAAAGGCACCGAAAGGTTGCGGTTTACCCCGTCACCGCTGCATACTGACGAAGATATCGACCATCTGGTCAATGCTTTGCGCGTCTTGTGGAAACAATGCGCTTTGGCCCATGCGGTTGCTTAAGCTATCACACATTCTTTTGTATCTGGGGGTGGACCGGGCCAAAGGATGCATTACATTCCAGCAAGACTGGGGCAACGGTCACAGAATCAGGTCGAAAAGGAATACGATCATGAAAAAGTTTACTATCGCTGCGGCACTCGCAGTTCTGGCAGCGCCAGCATTCGCAGAAGGTCTTGCGCCAACTCTTGGTGACGCCGCCGCTGGCGAAGAACAGTTCAACCGTCAGTGTGTTGCTTGTCACATCGTCGCCGATGGCGAAGGCAATGTGTTGGCAGGCCGCAACGCACGCACAGGTCCGAACCAGTATGGTCTGGTTGGCGCGGTTATCGGGTCTGACGAAGACTTCAACTACAGTGACAGTCTGACCGCCCTTGGCGAAGCAGGCGAGATCTGGAACGAAGAAAACTTTGTCGGATACGTTCAGGACCCGACAGGCTGGATCCGCGAAAAGCTGGAAGACCGCCGCGCGCGTGGTCGTATGGCCTATCAGGTCCGGGCAGAGCAGGACGCATATGACCTTTATGCATATCTTGCGACATTCTCTGATCTGGACGCTGAAGAAGCAGCAGCCGATTAAGTTCGGAAGCAATCTGAATAACGGCTGTCAGGGAAACCTGGCAGCCGTTTTCATTTGGCGGTGATGATTTGTGCGATCAGGGCAGCGTTTTCTTCATGCGCAAGATGGCCCAGCCCCGGCAGTTCGGTCAGCTGTGCGTTGGGCAGGCGTTTGGCTGCATCGCGGCTGACATCGGGCGGTACGGCCTTGTCATTCAGGCCAGTGACGAGATGCACAGCGCCAGTGATGTCCGGCAACCGCGATAGCAAGCCATCCAGCGACCATTGCGCCATCATCGCCAGCGTGCCGTCGATATGGCCGCGGTCCGTTATCAGCCGATGATACAGATCGACGCCCGTATCATCCAACAAAGACCCCGTGCCCTTGATCAGGTTTTGCACTGTGCTGCGGCTGCTGGTGGCGGTCACGATACTGGCGCTGAACGGGGTCGCGGCCAGCGCCTTGGCCATGAACGGGAACAGCAGTCCGGCGACACCTTTGAAATTACTCAGCGCGGCATTGACCAGCACGATCCGGTCGGGTCGCAGCCCCAGTTCCCACAGGCGCAGCGCAATCGCGCCACCAGCGGAATGGCCGACGATGATCGTGGGTTCCCAGCCTTGGGATCGGCAGAGCGACAGGATATCCTCGGCCATGAAATCAAGGCTACAGCGTTGCCGTGCGCCCATTTGTGTCAGGCCCTGACCGGGCAGGTCGATGGCAATGACATGATGGGTCTGCATCAGAATCGGAAACAGATGCCGGAAGCTTTGCGTCGCACCGCCTGCGCCGTGGATCAGCAGGATCAGCGGGCCGCTGCCTCCCTCTTGTACATGCCAGCGGTGCGGGCGGTGCAGGATCTGGCGGGAATAGTCTGACAGCGGCCAGTCGCGGGGTGGCCAGCGCATCAATCGTCCAGTGCCGCTGCGACAGATTGCGACAGCCGCGCGGCATCGGCGCGTGGCATCGGCAGATAGATCGCGCCCAAGGTTTGCGCCAGCGCCGAAAGCGCGGGTTCGGGTCGGTTGCCCGTGTCGATGACCAGCGCGTCAATGCCTTGCGCACGCACTAGTCCTGCCATGCGCTGGGCATCGGCGGCGGCCTGCACGCGGTTACCTGCCCCGTCCAGCGCCACATTGGCGCGGCCATCCGTCAGGATCACGATGGTCGGGGTCAGCCCCTTGCGGGTTGCGGCAATAGCCTGTTCCAGCGCCATGACGATCCCTGCCGCCAAAGGTGTGCCGCCGCCACCGGGCAGCGCGGCAAGGCGGCGTTTGGTTTGCACCAGTGACCGTGTGGGTGGCAACAGCACCTCGGCCTGTGTCCCGCGAAACGACACCAGCGCGACATGGTCGCGCCGCGCATAGGCTTGTGCCAGCAGCAATTCAATCGCGCCTTTCGCCTCGGCCAGCCGCGACAGGGCGGAAGACCCAGAGGCATCGACGGTGAACACCAGCAGTCTGTCGGATTTTTCCTCGAACCGTTTGACGCGGATGTCGTCGCTGCGCACTTGCAGGCTGTCGCGCCCTGTCGCCTGTTTGCGGATTGTCTGCCAAGGGGCGGCAGCACGCAGGGTGGCGACGATATCAATCCGCGCCCCATCGCCTAGACGTCCCGCGCGCGACGGCATCGGCCTGCCGCGCCTGTTGCCCTTGCGCGCGGCCCCGCTGCCGCTGCCTTTGCCTTGCCGCGCCTTTTGTGCGGCGATCCGGTCAAGCAGGTTGTCGGGCAACATCGCCTTGATCGCCTCCAGCAGCAATTCGTCCGGCAGATCGAGCGTGTCGGTCTGATCCTGATCGTCGCTGTCGGGCTGGTCGGGTTCCGGGGCGTCTTGTTCGTCTTCATCGCTGCCCGGCATCTGCGTGGCGCGATGGGCGAACACCAGCAGGCAGGCGATTTCCACATCATCGGCATCGACCGTCATCTTGCCC
>PUNR01000095.1 GCA_003551805.1 Loktanella sp. | reverse complement strand
CTGATCGGCGCGCGTTTCGTGATCAACAATCCCAATGCTGCGTCGTCCTGCGGCTGCGGCACATCGTTTTCGATGTAATGAAGATCGCGACATTCAACATCAACGGCGTGAAAGCACGGATCGACACGCTGACCACATGGCTGCGCGACAGCCAGCCCGATGTCGCAATCCTGCAAGAGATCAAATCGGTGGACGAGGGTTTCCCGCGCGCGTTGATCGAGGATTTGGGATATAACGTCGTCACGCACGGGCAAAAGGGTTTCAACGGCGTTGCGCTGTTGTCGAAACTGCCTTTGGAAGATGTGACCCGCGGCCTGCCCGGTGACGACAGCGATGAACAGGCCCGCTGGATCGAAGCAAGTGTTGTGGGCGATGTCGCAGTGCGTATTTGCGGGCTGTACCTGCCTAATGGCAACCCCGCACCGGGGCCGAAATTTGACTATAAACTTGCATGGATGGACCGGCTGCTGGCGCGTGCCCGCGATTTGCTGGCGTCCGAACAGCCTGCAATCATGGCGGGCGATTACAACATCATTCCGCAAGCGATGGATGCCGCAAGGCCAGAAGTGTGGCGCGATGATGCGTTGTTTCGCCTCGAAAGCCGTGCCGCGTACCGCCGGATCCTGAATCTTGGCTTTACCGAAGCCTTCCGTGCGCGCGAAACGGGGCCGGGACATTATTCGTTCTGGGATTATCAGGCCGGTGCCTGGGAAAAGAACAACGGGATTCGCATCGACCACCACTTGTTGACCCCGCAAGCGGCGGATTTGCTGGCAGATTGCTGGATTGAGAAGGATTTGCGCGCCGCCGACAAACCGTCCGATCACGTGCCGGTCTGGGTGGAACTGCGCCCCTGACGGGGCTTGTAACCTCCGGTGGGGATACTTTTACTCGGACGATGATGTGACGTCGTGGTTATAAAGCCAGCCAAGCCGGTTGATGAAAGCATCGGGGGCGAGTTTTCCAAAAGCTTTCAAGCCGGTATGGGCGATTCTGCGTTGCAGGCCCGACAGATGGTAATTGCGCGCATTGGCATTCGCAGCAGCAATGGCGCGCGCGACGCGCGGGCGGCGCGCGGCCTGGTAGGCACGCAGTGCAGTCTGGATGTCGGTGTTTTTATCGCAAATACTTGCCAGCACATAGGCATCCTCGATCGCCAGATTCGCGCCCTGCGCCAAAAACGGCAGGGTCGGATGCGCGGCATCGCCGAGGATCGCACATTTTATGCCGTGCCAGTTTTCTGCCACCGGATGCCGAAACAGACCCCAAAGGTGTGTAATTTCAACCTGCGCCAGCATATCGCGTAGCAAAGGTGCGCAATCGGCAAAGGCCGCGCGCAGATTGGCGGGATCATCGGCATGATGCCAGCCTTCGGCGGCCCAGCTGTCGCGTTCCTGTACGGCGACGATGTTCAGGCGGTTGTCCGGCAACGGATATGTTACCAAATGCCGCCCCGGTGCCATCCAGATGCGGGCAACGGGATCTGACTTGCTCTGGGGGATGATCGCACGCCATGCGACCTGACCAGTGAAAAAGGGGGCTTCTGCCTTGTTCAGCACTGGGCGCAGGATTGAATGCAACCCGTCTGCACCGATCGTCAAGTCGGGTGAATCCCTCCCTGCCCCAGTATCGAACGACCCGTCGGCGCCAAATGTAGCGATCCGCGAATTCAGCACGATCTGCACGCCTTGATCTGCGCAAGCCTGCGCCAACAGGCCGATAAGATCAGCACGATGCAGGAAACGGTAGATCGGGTTTTGACGGGTCAGATCGAACCGCGCGATGGTGTGGCCTGTCAGCGCATCAGTCGGAATGACTGCGGCGGCGGGCAGTCCTGCCGCATCCAGCGCGTTTTTCAAGCCAAGCGCGTGCAAGGCGCGGGCACCATTGGGTGTGATCTGCAGACCTGCCCCAACTTCGGATATCCGGGCGGCTTGTTCGTAAATTGTGACCTGTGCGCCGCTTTGTGCAAACGCAAGGGCCGCGGTCAGACCGCCGATGCCGCCGCCGATAATGGCGACATTGCGGTCTGTATTCGCGCCCATTTCAATCGTCGCGGTGGACTTTTTCGCGCCGTTCGTGGCGTTCCTGTGCTTCAAGGCTCATCGTGGCAATCGGACGTGCATCGAGGCGTTTCAGCGAAATAGGCTCGCCGGTGATTTCACAATAACCGTACTCGCCGTCATCGATGCGCCGCAAGGCCGCATCAATCTTGCTGACCAGTTTGCGTTGACGGTCACGGGTGCGCAATTCGATGGAACGGTCGGTTTCCTCGGAGGCGCGGTCAGCGACATCGGGGATATTGCGGGTCTGGTCTTTCATACCGGCGACGGTGTCGCGGCTGTCTTCCAGAATCTCGGCTTTCCAGTCGAGAAGTTTACGGCGAAAATATTCGGTCTGGCGTTCGTTCATGAAAGGTTCATCATCGGCCGGACGATAATCATTAGAAAGAATGGCGTCAGCTTTCATCGCTTTTCCCTTGTCTGGCGCTTGAGGGGCCGAGAGGTAATTACCTCTACACTCGTCTCAATTGATGCGCCGTTTAACCTTTTGGTGACGGCATGTCACCCCCTGAATTGAACTTGTGGCAAGGTGTTGATGATCGGCGCAGACCTGCTAGATTGCCCATAAATCAAAGGGTAAGCGCATGCAGTTTTCGGGCACCGACACATATATCGCCACTGACGACCTCAAGATGGCGGTCAATGCTGCCGTGACCTTGCAGCGGCCATTGCTGGTCAAGGGCGAACCGGGCACCGGCAAGACAGAATTGGCCCGTCAGGTCAGCGCGGCACTGGGTCTGCCGATGATCGAATGGCACATCAAATCGACAACCAAAGCGCAGCAAGGGTTGTATGAATATGACGCTGTCAGCCGGTTGCGCGACAGCCAGTTGGGTGATCCGCGTGTCAATGACGTGGCCAATTACATCAGAAAGGGCAAATTGTGGCAGGCATTTGGTGCCGATGAACGTGTCGTTCTGCTGATCGACGAGGTCGATAAAGCCGATATCGAATTTCCGAACGACCTGCTGCAAGAGCTCGACCGGATGGAATTCCACGTCTACGAAACCGGCGAGACGGTGAAGGCGATTCACCGCCCCATCGTGATCATCACCTCGAACAACGAAAAAGAACTGCCTGACGCCTTTTTGCGCCGCTGTTTTTTCCATTACATCCGCTTTCCCGATATCGACACGTTGCGCCAGATTGTCGCTGTGCATCATCCCGGCATCAAAGATGCACTGCTGACCACCGCATTGACCCAGTTTTACGAGATTCGTGAAACTCCGGGGCTAAAGAAAAAGCCGTCTACTTCGGAAGTACTGGATTGGCTCAAGCTGTTGCTGGCCGAGGATCTGACACCAGAGGATTTGCGCCGCGACGGCGCCAATGCCTTGCCAAAGCTGCATGGCGCATTGCTAAAAAACGAACAGGATGTGCATTTGTTTGAACGGCTTGCCTTTATGACGCGCACCGCCCGTTGAGCGTGCCGCACATGGACGTGACTGGCCTTGGCTGTGTCTTCCGCTATTGTCCGTCAGGCCCATCAAAAACCGGAGCCGCGATGAAATATCTGATCCTTTGTGCCGGTCTGTTGCTGGCTGCTTGCGCCCCAATGCCGCCCACCGGACCGATGGGCCCTGTGGCCGAACCGATCAGGCTGGAATTTCCTGCGATGCGCAGCTTTGCGGCGCAAAGCCCCGGCACAAGGCTGCGTCCGAATTCCGAAATCATCCGTGATTTTTCCGACCTGACCTTCCGGTTGGAAAGCGGCCGTGCCCTGCCCTTTTTTACACGCTTTGAAACCCCTGTCAGTGTGCGAGTGAACGGAAATGCGCCGCAGCATATGGTCAATGATCTGGAAGGTCTGCTGGCACGTTTGCGCAACGAGGCAGGAATCAGCATCGCCAGCACGCAGGCCGGTGACGCCAATATCGTGGTCGAGCTTGTCTCGCCCAGCCAGTTGCGCCGGATCGCACCGGGGGCAGCGTGTTTTGTTGTGCCACGGGTGCGCAGCTGGTCGGAACTGCGCCGTGAACGCAATTCGGCGGTCATCGACTGGACGACGTTGCGCACCCGGGAACGCGCGGCGATCTTTATGCCCGACAGCGCCACGCCACAGGAAATGCGCGATTGTCTGCATGAAGAACTGGCGCAGGCATTGGGGCCGTTGAACGACCTGTATCGTTTGCCGGATTCTGTATTCAACGATGACAATATGCACGGCGTGCTGACCGATTTCGACATGCTGATCCTGCGCGTGACCTATGCGCCCGAACTCCGCAGTGGCATGACACAGGCCGAAGTGATGGCGCTGCTGCCGCGTATCCTTGCGCGGCTGCATCCGGCGGGTGAACGCGCTGGCGGGCAGGAAGTGCGTCCCACCACACGCGACTGGATTGATGCGGTCGAAACAGCGCTTGGCGGCAATGCGTCGAATACGATCCGCAGACAAGAGGCCGCGCGTGCCGTTGCCATCGGTCAGGCACGCGGCTGGACGGGCGCGCGCGCAGGCTTTGCGCAATATGCCTTTGGCCGTTTGCAAATCAGCAATGATCCGGGGCTTGCGCTGGGGGCGTTCAATGCCGCTGCCAATGCCTATCGTAACGACCCTAACATGCGCATCCATGCCGCCCATGTGGATGTGCAACTGGCTGCCTTTGCGCTGATCGCGCGCGATGCAGACAGGGTGCTGGCGCTAACCGGCCCCGCGATCACAATCGCCCGCCAGCATGAAAACGCAGCACTGTTAAGCTTGCTGATGATGTTCCGCGCCGAGGCTTTGGACCTGCAAGGCCGCACGGATGAAGCGATGGCCCTGCGGCTGGACAGTCTGGGTTGGGGTCTATACGGGTTCGGCAGTCGCGAAGAGGTTGTCGCCCGCCTCAATGAAATCGCGTCGTTACCGCGTTTGCCAAGCTAGGAAGGTGCCTTCATGATCTATCCACTATCAGGGTTGTTGTTCGGGGCCGTGCTTGGCGCATGGCGCGCGAAATCACGTGGTGGCAAGCTGTTCGACATGCTGCAATGGGCTGCGGTTTTTGCCATCATCTTTGGTATTCTTGGTATGTTCCTGCTGATTATCATCGAACGCAGCCTGACCTGATGTTTCTGCCCTTCTTCGACAATTTGCGCAAAGCCGGTGTGCCGGTATCCTTGCGCGAATTTCTGTCGTTTCTGGAAGGGATGAAAGCCGGGCTCGCGACCTATGATATCGAGGCGTTCTATTTTCTGGCCCGCACGATCATGGTCAAGAATGAGGCGCATCTGGACCGTTTCGATCGCGCCTTTGCCACGACCTTTGAAGGGCTGGATGCAATCCCGCCAGAGGCCGTGCTGGATGCTGTCGATATCCCTGCCGAGTGGCTGGAAAAGCTGGCTGAAAAACACCTGACCGCCGCCGAGAAGGCCGATATTGCAGCACTTGGCGGTTTCGATAAACTGATGGAGACGCTCAAACAGCGGCTGGCCGAACAAAAAGGCCGCCATCAGGGTGGCAACAAATGGATCGGTACGGCGGGCACGTCGCCTTTTGGCGCCTATGGCTATAATCCCGAAGGGGTACGGATCGGGCAGGACAAAAGCCGCCACCAGCGCGCGGTCAAGGTCTGGGACAAGCGCGAATTCCGCGATCTGGACGACAGCGT
>PUNR01000031.1 GCA_003551805.1 Loktanella sp. | reverse complement strand
TTGCCGACACGGGTGTTTTCCGCCAGTTCCGCGCCGGGGCGCAGGCGTGCGTATGGGCCGACAACCGCACCGCGCGAGACATGGCAACCTTCCAGATGTGAAAACGCACGGATCGTGGCACCGGATTCGACCGTGACACCGGGGCCGAAGACGACATTGGGTTCGACCACCGCATCACGGCCAATCACCGTGTCATAGGCGAAATAGACGGTTTCGGGGGCGGTCAGGGTCACGCCATCCTCTAACGCAGTCATGCGGGCGATGTTCTGGAACACCGCCTCTGCCTGAGCGAGTTCAAAGCGGGAATTGATGCCAAGGGTTTCAGCTTCGGCACATTCCACCACGGTAGCGGTCAATCCGCGCGCGCGGGCAAGGGCCACGACATCGGTCAGATAATATTCGCCAGCAGCATTATCATTGCCCACAGCGTCGATCAGGCTGAACAAAGTGGCATTGTCGGCGGCGATCACACCGCTGTTGCACAGGGTGATGGCGCGTTCGGCGTCTGTCGCATCCTTGAACTCCACGATCCGGTCAAGTGCATCGCCTTGCATGACAAGGCGGCCATAGCGCGCGGGGTCTTCGGCCTGAAACCCGAGCACGACGATATCATGCGTCTGCCGTGCCTCGATCATCGCAGCCAACGTATCGGGGCGGATGAAAGGCGTGTCACCATATAGCACCAGCGCGTCACCGTCGAAATCGGCCAGCGTCGCTTTGGCCTGTGCCACGGCATGGGCGGTGCCAAGCTGTGCGTCCTGTACGACGACGGTCACATCAGGATCATAGGCAAGGGCTGCTTTTTCGACCTGTGCGGCCTCGTATCCGGCCACGACGACGCAGCGCGCGGGGTCCAGCGACTGGCCTGCCTGCATCGCATGCACCAGCATGGGCGCACCTGCGATCTGGTGCAGCACCTTGGGCAGGTCGGAATTCATGCGCGTGCCAAGTCCGGCGCCAAGGATAATCAATGCGGTTGTCATGTCTGCCCCAAGTTGTTTTGCGTCTTCTACCGCCATTTGCGGGTATCACAAGGCCAAGGGGCTTCACATCAGTTTACAGCACGTTACAGAAGGGGGGCAGCACCCCATCCGCGAAAGGCCGCCCATGCGCACAGTGATTTTCGACCTCGACGGCACGCTTGCCGATACCAGCGGCGATCTGATCGCGGCGGCAAACCATTGTTTTCAGGGTCTGGGGCATGGCGATCTGCTTGTCCATGCACAGGATGCAGCCACTGCCCTATGCGGCGGGCGCGCGATGCTGCGGCTGGGCTTTTCGCGGCTGGGCGATGTTGACGAGGCGCTGGTCGATGCGCAGTATCCCGTCCTGTTGACGGCCTATGCCGATGCGATCGACACCCATACCGTGATGTATCCCGGTGCGATGGACGCGGTCGAGGTGCTGAAATCTGCTGGCTACGCCGTGGGCATCGCCACCAACAAACCAGCAGGACTGGCCGAAACGCTGATGCGCAGCCTTGGGGTGCGCGACCAGTTTGCATCCCTGATCGGGGCCGATACCTTGCCTGTACGCAAACCCGATCCCGCCCATCATATCGAGGCGGTGCGCCGTGCAGGCGGAGATCCCGCGCGGTCATTGCTGGTGGGCGATACAATCACCGACCGCGACACTGCGCGCAATGCCGGTGTGCCGTCGGTGCTGGTCACTTTCGGGCCGGGCCGCGATACCGTGCTGACGCTTGATGCAGATGCGACCATCGACCGTTTCGATGATCTGCCCGATGTCGTGGCACGGCTGATCGGATAGGGATTGACCGGCAGGGGGGGCGGGTTTCACACTCGGTCCATGACCACAGATTTCACCGGCAGTTTCACCCAGCAAGAACCGATTCCCCCCGCCGCCATTGCCGCCGCGACAGCGGTCATGCAGCATGGCCGTCTGCACCGTTATAACACCGCAGGCGATGAGGTGGCCGAGACCGTGCTGCTGGAACAGGAATTCGCCGCAGCGACGGGGGCGCAATATTGCCTTGCTGTGGCCTCTGGCGGCTATGCGATGACCACGGCACTGCGGGCCTGCGGGGTCGGGCACGGCGACAAGGTGCTGACCAATGCCTTTACGCTGGCCCCTGTGCCGGGGGCGATTGCGGCGGTTGGGGCGGTGCCGGTCTTTGTCGGCACCACCGCTGATCTGGTGATTGATTTCGATGATCTGCAAGCCAAAATCGGGCAGGCGCGGGTGCTGCTTTTGTCCCATATGCGCGGGCATATCTGCGATATGGCGCGGCTGATGGCGATCTGCGATGCGGCAGGTGTCACGGTGATCGAGGATTGCGCCCATACGATGGGGGCCACATGGGACGGTATCGCCAGCGGTCGTTGGGGGCGGTTCGGCTGCTATTCCACCCAGACCTATAAGCACATCAATTCCGGCGAAGGCGGGCTGTTGGTCAGCGATGATGCGCAGGCCATGGCGCGGGCGATCATGCTGTCGGGCAGTTACATGCTGTATCACACCCACCGTGCCGCGCCGCCGCCCGAAATCTTTGCCGATATCCGTTATGACACCCCTAATATCTCTGGCCGGATGGATAATCTGCGCGCCGCCATCCTGCGGCCGCAACTGGCCGATCTGCCCGCGCAGGCCGCACGGTGGAACGCGCGCTATGCAGTGTTGCAGGACGGGCTGGCCGATACCCCGGGCCTGTATCTGCCGCAGCGCGACAGGCGCGAAGGTTTTGTCGCATCGTCCTTTCAGTTCCTGCTGCTGGATTGGACGCCAGAGGCGATCACGGAAGTGTTGGCCCGCTGCGCCGCCCGCGGGGTCGAGCTGAAATGGTTCGGCCGCAGCGACCCTGTCGGCTTCACCTCGCGTTATGACTCTTGGCGCTATGCCCCCAGCACGCCGATGCCCGCAACCGACCGCGTGCTGGCGGGGATCATCGACATGCGCCTGCCTCTGACCTTTACCCTGGACGATTGCGCCCTGATCGCGCGGATCATCCGCGCCGAGGTCAGCGCGGTATTTCAAGCGCAGAAATGACTCGACAGGGCACAGGTCCGACGCCTACAAATGAACAAGCGTTCAATTAAGCGGGGGGAGAGGGCGATGTTTCACGCGTCCATGACATTTGATCTGGGCGAGGATGTGAACGCCCTGCGCGACATGGTCCATGATTGGGCGCAGACGCGGCTAAAGCCGATGGCGGCGGGCATTGATCGGGAGAATCAATTTCCCGCCGCCTTGTGGCGCGAAATGGGCGCGTTGGGGTTGCTTGGCGTGACGGTGGACGAATCCTATGGCGGCGCGGGCATGACCTACCTCGCCCATACAGTCGCGATCGAGGAAATCGCACGCGCCAGTGCATCCGTCAGCTTGTCCTATGGCGCGCATTCCAACCTTTGCGTCAACCAGATCAAGCTGAACGGGACCGAGGCGCAAAAGGCGAAATACCTGCCGCGCCTTATATCGGGTGACCATGTCGGTGCGCTCGCGATGTCAGAGGCAGGGGCAGGGTCCGACGTTGTGTCGATGTCGCTCCGCGCCGAAAAGCGCAACGATCACTACCGGCTGAACGGAAACAAATACTGGATCACCAACGGGCCAGACGCCGACACGCTGGTCGTCTATGCCAAGACCGACCCTGATGCGGGCTCCAAAGGCATCACCGCCTTTCTGATCGAAAAGGAAATGACCGGCTTCAGCACGTCCCCGCATTTTGACAAGCTCGGGATGCGCGGGTCCAATACCGCGGAGTTGATCTTCGACGATGTGGCGGTGCCGTTCGAAAACGTGCTGGGCGAGGAAGGGCGCGGCGTTGCTGTTCTGATGTCCGGCCTCGATTACGAACGCGTCGTGCTGGCGGGGATCGGGCTGGGGATCATGGCGGCCTGTCTGGATGAAATCATGCCCTATCTGGCGTCACGCAAGCAATTCGGCCAGCCTATCGGCAATTTCCAACTGATGCAGGGCAAGATTGCGGATATGTACACCGCGATGAATTCCGCCCGCGCCTATGTCTACGAGGTGGCGAAAGCCTGCGACCGTGGCACTGTCACGCGGGCTGATGCAGCGGCCTGCTGTCTTTATGCCTCCGAGGAGGCGATGAAACAGGCGCATCAGGCCGTGCAGGCGATGGGCGGGGCGGGGTTCCTGAACGACGCCCCCGTTGCACGGCTGTTCCGCGACGCCAAGCTGATGGAAATCGGCGCAGGCACATCGGAAATCCGGCGTATGCTGGTGGGCCGTGAAATGATGGGAGCGATGGGATGAGGATTGCCGCACTTGCACTGATGCTGCTGCCCTGCGGGGCACTGGCGCAGGACGACTGGATTTATGCGCCGATGGTGGATGCCTGCCTTGCCAGTGGCGATATGCTGTGCATCGGCGAGGCTGCCGGGCTTTGCATGTCCGAGGAACCGGATGGGGAGACGACTTTCGGCATGTCGTCCTGTCTGGCGGGCGAAGCTGCGGCTTGGGATACCCTGCTCAATACCGAATATGCCGCAGCGCGCGACTTTGCCCGCGCGATGGATGCCGATGATGTGGACTTGTTCCCCGAATTCGCCGTGCGCGCCGATCAGGTGCAGGCTGCCCAACGCGCATGGATCGCCTTTCGTGATGCCAATTGCGCGATGCAATATGGTGCTTGGGGTGCAGGCTCCATGCGCCAGATCGCGGGGGCCGATTGCCTGATGCAGATGACCGCGGCCCAGACGTTCGCCTTGCGCGATTATCACAACGTGCCATGAGACGCTGGATGTTCTTCATCCCCTTCGCGGGGTTGGTCGTGGTCGCGGGGATCGTGGGCTACCGCATGGGCCAGGTGCCGGGTGAGACCGAGATCATCAACCGTTACGCTGCTATCTACGTCAGCATGGCGGGCGAGGGCGCGGCGCTGACCGATTGCGCCGCGACCGTGCATCCTGATCCTGCCGTGCGCATGGTCATCAACTGCGCCAACCCCAACGGGCTGACCACGACCTTCTACGTCGGCCCGAGGGGCGAGGCTTTGCCCGAACCCGCTGGACCAGCGATATGACCGACCGCGCCTTACATGAAGCGGCCCTTGCCGATGTCCGCGCCGCCGCTGCCGCTGCTGCCCTTGGTGGCGGGCAAAAAGCCCGCGACCGTCATGTCAGCCGTGGCAAGATGCTGCCGCGCGACCGTGTGGCGAGCCTGCTTGACCCCGGTAGCCCGTTTCTGGAAATCGGTGCAACAGCGGCGCATGGGCTTTACGACGGCGCTGCCCCTTGCGCAGGCGTGATCGCGGGCGTGGGTCTGGTGGGCGGTGTGCAGGTCATGGTCGTGTGCAACGATGCCACCGTGAAGGGCGGCACCTATTACCCGATGACCGTCAAGAAACACCTGCGCGCGCAAGAGATTGCCCAAGCCTGCCGCCTGCCGTGCGTCTATCTGGTCGACAGCGGCGGTGCGAACCTGCCCAATCAGGACGAGGTCTTTCCCGACCGCGATCATTTCGGGCGCATCTTTTACAATCAGGCGCAGATGTCCGCGCTGGGCATTCCGCAGATCGCTGTCGTGATGGGGTCCTGCACCGCAGGCGGGGCTTACGTGCCTGCAATGGCCGATGTTTCGATCATCGTCCGCGACCAAGGCACGATCTTTCTGGCAGGCCCGCCGCTTGTGAAGGCCGCGACAGGGGAAGTGGTCAGCGCCGAAGAACTGGGCGGCGGCGATG
>PUNR01000362.1 GCA_003551805.1 Loktanella sp. | reverse complement strand
GGCAGAAGTCATCATCGGCGGTGACCGGCATCATGTGCTGGCGGAAAATCTGGACGCCGAAAGGCTGGCATGGCCGCATCCGTTCGATGCGCTGATTTCCACGATTGAAGGTTTGCGCGGGCGGCGTGTGGTCGTGCTGGCGACGGGTGATCCTTTGTGGTTTTCTGTGGGCGCACGGATTGGCCGCGCGATTGATCCCGCGCAGATCGTCTATCATCCGCAACTCTCGGCGTTCCAGCTGGCGGCGGCGCGGATGGGCTGGTCGCTGGCGGATGTCGAAACGCTGACGGTGCATGGGCGTCCGGTCGAGCAGATGATCGCCTTTATCCAGCCCGATGCGCGGCTGCTGATCTTGACGACAGGCGCAGAAACGCCGGGGCAGATTGCGGCGTTTCTGGCAGTGCGTGGTTTCGGGCAGTCACGGATGAGCGTGCTCGCCGCGATGGGCGGCAAGGACGAGGCGCGGTTTGACGGGCTGGCGCAGGACTGGGCACATGAGGTGCCCGCGTTCAACACGCTTGCGGTCGAATGTATCGCGGCACCTGATGCGGCGTTGCTACCGCGCGTGCCGGGGCTGGCGGATGAGCTGTTCCAATCGGACGGCACCATGACCAAACAAGAGGTACGGGCGGCAACGCTGGCCAAGCTGATGCCGATGCGCGGTGCGCTGCTTTGGGATATTGGCTGCGGCTGCGGGTCCGTCGCGATCGAATGGATGCGGGCGGCACGTTATGCCCGCGCCATCGGGATCGAGCCGCGCGCGGACCGTCGCGCCTTTGCCGCCGCCAATGCGCTGGCGCTGGGCGCGCCGAAGTTGGAACTGATCGACGGGATGGTGCCTGCGGCCTTGGAAGGTTTGGATGCACCGGATGCGATTTTCATTGGCGGGGGCCTCAGTCGTGAAACTTTCGACGCGGCATGGGCTGCGTTGCGTCCTTTGGGCCGGTTGGTGGCCAATGCCGTGACGCTGGAAAGCGAGGCGGAACTGATCGCGCTGCACAAGGCGCATGGCGGCGATCTGGTGAAACTGTCGGTGCATCGTGCGGAACCGGTGGGGCGGCTGACCGGCTGGCGACCGCTGATGCCGGTGACGCAGTGGAGCCTCGTAAAAAGATGACTTTTAAGCCTCCGGCGGGGATACTTAAGCTCGGACGATGCGAGGGTTTGTGGTGACTGGTGTTCTTTACGGGGTCGGTGTCGGGCCCGGCGCGCCTGATCTGATGACCCTGCGTGCGGCGCGGTTGATCGAGGGGGCTTCGGTCATCGCCTATCCGACGCTGGCGGGGGCGGCGAGTTTTGCCCGCGCGATTGCGGCTGATCTGATTGCGCCTTCGGCCCGCGAGATCGTGATGGATGTGCCGATGTCGGTGGAGCGTGCGCCTGCGCAGGCTGCCTATGACGCTGGGGCTGTGCAGATTGCCGCTGCCTTGGATGCGGGGCAGGATGTGGTGTGCCTGTGCGAGGGCGACCCGTTCTTTTACGGATCATTCATGTATCTGTTTGCGCGATTGTCGGGACGTTACCGCGTCGAGGTAGTGCCGGGGGTGACGTCGATCACCGCCTGTGCTGCCCGCGCGGGCAAGCCTTTGGTGGCGCGCAACGAACGGTTGACCGTCCTGCCCGGACCCTTGCCCGAAGCTGAATTGCGCGCGCGCATAGACGGCGCGGAAAGCGTTGTCATCATGAAGGTGGGCCGCCATCTGGCCAAGATCCGTGCGGTGATTGCCGATCTGGGCCTGACGGATATGGCGGTCTATGTGGAACGCGCGACCTTGCCGGATGAACTGGTTTTGCCTTTGGCGGATGCGCCTGAGCGCGCGCCTTATTTTTCGATGATATTACTGACCAAAGGGGCTGATCCATGGCTGTGAAACCGGTTGTTCTGGCCTTGTCCGCCTCGGGCGAGGGGGTGGCGCATCGTGTCGCCGCTGTCTTGGGCGCGCAGGTGCATGGGCGCGAAGGGCGTGTTGCAAAGGCGGACGCGTTTTTTCCAAATGCGCTGGATCATGCGCGCGATCTGTTTGCTGCCGGTGTGCCGGTCGTCGGGGTTTGCGCGGCGGGGATACTGATCCGCGCAGTGGCACCCTTGCTAGCGGACAAGACGGCAGAGCCGCCGGTGATTGCGGTATCCGATGATGGCGCCGTGGTCGTGCCTTTGCTGGGCGGGCATCGCGGGGCGAACCGGTTGGCGGCGCAGATCGCGCAGGCGCTTGGCGCTGTGGCGGCAGTGACGACGGCGGGGGATGTGGCGCTGGGTGTGGCGCTGGATGAGCCGCCCGCGGGCTGGCGTCTGGTCAATCGCGGTGATGCAAAGGGGGCGATGGCGGCGCTGTTGGCGGGGGGCGGTGCGCGGGTGACGGGTAACGCGCCGTGGTTGGCTGACCTGCCGACGGGCGATGCGGTGCGGTTGTCATGTACGATGCATGCGCAGCCTGATCTGGGGGCGGATCATCTGCAATTTGCGCCGCAGCGCCTGACCTTGGGACTGGGTTGCGCGCGTGATTGCGATCCGGCGGAAATGGCGGCTTTGGTGGCCGAGGTGCTGGCCGAGGCGGGGGTGGCGCCAGCGGCTGTGCAATCGGTTAACACGATCACGCTGAAGGCAGATGAAACGGCGATCATTGATATGGCTGATGCGCTGGGCGTGCCTTTGCGGCTGTTCGAGGCAGGGGAACTGGAGGCGCTGACGCCGCGTCTGGCCCATCCGTCTGAGGTGGTCTTTGCCGAGGTAGGCACGCATGGCGTGTCCGAAGCGGCAGCGCTGGCGCAGGCAGGGGCGGAGGCGACGTTGCTGGTGGCCAAGCGCAAGACGGCGAATGCGACCTGTGCGCTGGCGATTGCGCCTGCGCCGCTGACCGTGCTGGCGGGCCGTGCGCGGGGCCGGCTGTCGGTTGTTGGGATTGGTCCCGGTCAGGCAGCTTGGCGCACGCCCGAAGTGTCGCGGCTGGTGTCCGAGGCCGAGGAGCTGGTGGGTTACGGGCTATATATCGATCTGCTTGGGCCACTTGCCGTGGGCAAGGAAAGGTCGGATTTTCCGCTGGGGGGCGAGGAAGATCGCTGTCGTTATGCGCTGGAACAAGCTGGCAAGGGCAAGAATGTGGCGCTGGTCTGTTCGGGCGATGCGGGGATTTACGCAATGGGCGCGCTGGTGTTCGAACTCCTCGACCGCAGCCCTGACCAGATGGGCGTGACGGATGCGGCGCGCCGGGTCGAGGTGATCTGTTCGCCCGGTGTGAGTGCCCTGCAAGGGGCCGCGGCACGGGCGGGCGCGCCTTTGGGGCATGATTTCTGTGCGATCTCGCTGTCGGATCTGTTGACGCCGCGCGGTGATATTGTCAAACGGTTGCAGGCGGCGGCGGCGGGCGATTTTGTGATCGCTTTCTATAATCCGGTGTCGCTGCGGCGGCGCACACTGCTGGCCGAGGCGCGGGATATTTTGCTGCAACATCGCCCTGCAGATACGCCGGTGATGTTGGCGTCATCACTGGGTCGGCCCGAGGAACATATCCGCTATCGCAGGCTGGATCAGCTGGATGTGGATGAAGTGGATATGCTGACCGTTGTTCTTGTCGGGTCGTCGCATTCAAAACTGGCGCAGCTTGGCACGGGGCCGCGGATGTATACGCCGCGCGGCTATGCGCGCAAGATTGATGGTGATCTGGCAGGCTGACTGTTCCGCCTCTGGCGGGAGTATTTGGGGAAATAAGAAAATGACGGTTTACTTTATTGGTGCGGGCCCCGGTGACCCCGAACTGCTGACGCTGAAGGCGGCGCGGTTGATCGGGGAATGCCCGGTCTGTCTTTATGCCGGATCGCTGGTGCCTGAGGCGGTGGTGGCTTGTGCGCCGGATGATGCGCTGGTGATGGATACTGCGTCGATGACGCTGGACGAGACGCATGGTGTGATTTTGGATGCCCATGCCAAAGGGCAGAACGTGGCGCGGGTGCATTCGGGCGATCCGTCGCTTTACGGGGCGATTGCCGAACAGATCCGGCGGCTGAAGGCGGACGGGATTGATTATCAGATCATCCCCGGTGTGCCTGCCTATGCTGCTGCTGCCGCCGCGCTCGGGACGGAGTTGACCGTGCCGGAAGTCGCGCAGTCTATCATCTTGACGCGGATGTCGATGAAATCGACCGGCATGCCTGCGGGCGAGACGTTGGAGAATTTTGCCCGTTCAGGGGCAACGCTGGCGATCCATCTTGGGATCAGGGCATTGCGCGAAATCGAGCGGCAATTGGTGCCGTTTTACGGGGCCGATTGTCCTGTGGCTGTGGTCTACCGTGTCGGTTGGCCCGATCAGCTGATCCTGCGCGGCACATTGAGCGATATTCACGCGCAGGTCCGCGCTGCCAAGATCACGCGCACAGCGCTGATCATGGTGGGGCCAGCGCTGTCTGACAGCCACGGTTTTCCGGATTCAGCGCTTTACGATGCGGCCAAGCCGCATGTGCTGCGCCCGCGTGTCAAGGCAGAGTAATGCGGGCCTGAAAGCACCACGCTGCGTTGCGGCGGACGGTGTTACTTGATTTTTACCTTTGTCGGTCCACACTTAGGCAAACGAGTGGGGGGATTCGCATGTATACGTTTTTACCGGAAGCCGTGCGCAAGGGGCTGGAGGAGGCGCGCAAATCAGCCTTGCGGCGCAAGGACCGACTGTCCGTCCATGATGGCGATGCCACCTATCGTATCCGGCGGCTATGGGACGGCGGGTTTGCGCTGGACCTGAAAGGGTCTGACAAATTGCGCGGCCATGTCGATATTTATGATGGCCCCAAACATCTTTATCAATGTCTGGTCGTGTCCGCGGTGGAAGACGACGATGAACGCGTGTTCGAATTCAAATGGCTGACACCTGTCGCTGACCGGCCTGCGGCAGATTTTGTGCATCCTGATTTCGTACCAGCCGGATTTTTGCAGAAACAAGGCTGATCGTCAGGTCATTGCAGGTCGCGGAAGGCATGTTGCAGGCGCTGCACCGCGTCTTCGACGACGTGGCGCTGGGTGGCGAAATTGATCCGCATGAAGCTGTCGCCGCCGGCCCCGAAGGACGGGCCGGGTGAAACGGCTATTTTGGCATCATCACGGATGCGCGCGGCAATCTGGTCGTGATCCATGCCGGTGCCGGAAAAATCGACCCACGCCAGATAGGTCGATTGCAGCGGCATTGACCACACGCCGGGGATAGCGCGCAGACCTGCATCCAGCAGATCGCGGTTGGTTTGCAGATGGTCCATCTGCGCATCGGCCCAAACGGCGCCTTCGGGCGAATAGGCGGCGGTGATCATGGCGACGCCAAGGCTGGACGGGCGGTAATCCAGCGTGGTCAGCCGTTTTTGCATCGTGGCGCGCAAGGTCGGGTCGGGGATAATCATGTTGCCGGTGCGCTGGCCCGCAATGTTGAATGTCTTTGATGCGGCGGTCAGGAAGACGATGTTGTCGATCTGATCAGGGGCGGCGATCGCCATGGGGATGAAATCATGTCCCGCATAAACCAGATCATGGTGAATTTCGTCGCAGATCAGCAGCATTCCGTTGCGCCGTGCAAAATCTGCCACGGCGCGCAGTTCATCCGCTGTCCAGACCCGGCCAGAGGGGTTTTGCGGTGAACACTAGATCAGCAGCTTTTCCTGACCGGTCAGGCGCGCCTGCGCATCGTCAAGGTCAAGC
>PUNR01000051.1 GCA_003551805.1 Loktanella sp. | reverse complement strand
GCTGATGGATATGGCGCGCCGCACGACTGCACCGCGTGCGGTCAGCTTTGCCGATACGCTGGTTGAACAGATGCGTGACCAAGGCGTGCGGCTCAACGCGCATCCGCGCCGCACAGGGCGGTTTTCGGTCCTGCTGGCCGCAGATTTCCCCAGCGTCCTGATCGAGGCCGGGTTCCTGTCCAACGCCCAAGACCGCGAGAATCTGCGCGACCCTGTGCGCCGCGGCCGTCTGGTGACAGCGATCACTACTGCGGTTGCGGCCTATCAAGCGGCCCCACGCTAGTGCCAGATCAGCCGATTGTGATCGGTCTAGGCTGCAACTGACGCTTGTAACGCATATGCGGTTTTGACGATCCAGCAGGCAATGCGTATAAGCGCACGGAATCCTGAAAGGAAAATTCCACCTCGTGTTGCGTTTCATTCTCTCTTTCTTTGGTGGAATTTTCACCTTTATCACCATGTCGATGGTCATGGGCGCTGTTGTGCTGGGCGGTGTCATCTATCTGTATGGCCGCGATCTGCCCAGTTATGAAACGCTGTCGCAATATACACCCAAGACGATCAGCCGGATTTATTCGCGCGAAGGGCTGATTATTGATGAATTCGCCACCGAACGCCGCCTGTTCACACCCGCCGAAGATATTCCCGATCTGGTGAAACACGCATTCATTTCCGCCGAGGACCGTAACTTTTATACGCACCAAGGCTTTGACGCGACCAGCATGGTTGCCGCCCTGGTCGACGCAGTTGAATCGCGTGGCGAAGATTTGCGTGGTGCGTCCACCATTACACAACAGGTGATGAAGAACTTCCTGCTGGACGGGTCGGTGACAGCCGAACGCAAGATCAAGGAAATCATTCTGGCGGTCCGGATCGAACAGGCGATGTCCAAGGAACGTATCCTTGAGCTATACCTGAACGAAATTTTTCTGGGCCAAAATTCATTTGGCGTAACCGCCGCTGCCCTGACCTATTTCAACAAACCGCTAACAGAACTGACCGTGGGCGAGGCTGCTTATCTGGCCTCCCTGCCCAAATCGCCCAGCAACCGCCACCCGGTACGCGACCGCGATGTCGCTTTGTTCTGGCGGAACAACACGCTGCGGCTGATGGCGCAGAACGGCTATATCGACGAAGCTACGCTGCTGGCCGAAACCGCAGCACCGCTATTGTCGGTGCAGGGCGGCGATTATGATGATTTCCGGTCCACCCTGCCGGATCGTGATTACTTCACCGATGAAATCCGCCGCCAGCTTAGTCAGGATTTCGGGCAAGAGGAGTTCTTTTCGGGCGGTCTGTCGATCCGCGCGACCGTTGACCCCGACTTGCAGGTGACTGCCGCCCATTCCTTGCAGCAGGCGCTGGAAGAATTCGACCGTGGCAACGGCGTCTGGCGCGGCACCGGCGTCACCCTGCCGGAAGAGGCGCTGGCCGATGAAAGCAGTTGGCGCGCAGCACTACGCGCTGTCGAAGTGCCACGCGATATCGACCTGATGTCACAATGGTATCCGGCTGTCGTGCTGGATGTCGCTGAAAATGAACTGCGCCTTGGCATCGAAAACGTCGTCGAAACCGAGGCAGAGCCTTTTGTCGTTCCGCGCCGTGATATCGAATGGATGCGTGGCGATTTCGCAGCCAATTTCAGCCGCGGCGATGTGGTGCACGTGCGCCGCATGGTGCAGGACAGTGACGGTGCTTTTATCCGCTGGACTTTGCGTCAGGTGCCGGAAGTGCAAGGCGCGTTCATGGCGATGGACGTGAACACTGGCCGTGTGATCGCGATGCAGGGCGGGTTCAGCTATCAGGCGTCGGTCTTTAACCGTGCGACACAGGCGCAGCGCCAGCCCGGTTCATCATTCAAGCCGTTTGTCTATGCAGCAGCGCTTGATTCCGGCTATTCGCCCGCGACGATCGTGGTCGATGCCCCGATCGAGATCATGACACCGCAGGGCATGTGGCGCCCTACCAATGCGTCGAACCAGTTTTACGGTCCGACACCTTTGCGCACCGGCATTGAACGGTCGCGCAACCTGATGACTGTGCGTCTGGCGCAGGAAATCGGGATCGACCGTGTTGCGGAATATGCCGAACGCTTTGGCGTCTATGACCGGATGAATCCGGTGCTTGCGGCCTCGCTCGGGTCGGATGAAACGACGCTTTTCAAAATGGTCGCGGCCTATGCGATGTTTGCCAATGGCGGCGAACGTGTGGAACCGACGCTGGTGGACCGCGTGCAGGACCGGCTGGGCAACACCGTCTATTTGCATGACAACCGGCAATGCCCCGATTGTGCGAACCCTAATCTGCCGTCCGGTCAGGCGCCCGAAATCGTGTCAAACCGCACCCGCGTGATGAACGAAGTCACGGCGTATCAGCTGACCTCGATGATGCAGGGCGTGGTGGACCGTGGCACGGCATCCGGGTCGGTAAACCTGCCCGCCCAGATCGCAGGTAAGACCGGCACAACCAACGATTCCAAAGATGTCTGGTTCGTCGGCTTTTCATCCAATGTCGTGGCGGGTTGTTATATCGGCTATGACACACCGCGCAGCCTTGGGCGCGGGGCATCGGGGGGCGGCATGTGCGGTCCGGTGTTCAACCGTTTCATGCGCGAAGCGATTGACGAATTCGGCGCGCCGAATTTCCGTATCCCCAGCGGTTGCCAGTTCATCAAGATCGACCGTTTTAGCGGCGCGCGTCTGTCCAATGACGCCAGCGGCGACAATGTCGTGTCCGAATGTTTCCGCGCCGGTGAAGAGCCCGTGTTCGGCATCACCTATGACGGTGGCTTTGCGATGTCCGCCGATCTGCCGCTTTATGACGAAGTCCCCCGCGCATCGCGCGAGGTGACAACATCGTCCGGTGGCACGGCAACTGTGGGCGATCGTGCGACATTTGGCACCCTGTCGACAGGCGGGCTTTACTGACCCGCCTTGCCGCTGGCCGGTGCGGGTTGTAAGACCTGACAAAATCCAATCAGAACAGGTGCCCCAATATGCGCGCTGAAACGCAGAACAACATCGATGCGATCCAGAAATCGCTGAACCTGCTGGCGCAGCGGATGGATTATGAAACCGCCCGCTACCGGCTGGAAGAATTTGACGCCCGCGTCGAAGACCCGACCCTGTGGGACGATCCCGAAGCCGCGCAAAAACTGATGCGCGACCGTCAGGTGCTGGTCGATACTTTGGCGATGCATGATAGCATCAAGCAGGAATTGGCCGACAACGTCGAACTGATCGAAATGGGCGAAATGGAAGACGATGCCGACATCGTCACCGAGGCTGAAGACGCCCTGAAAGCCCTGCGCGACAAAGCCGCCCAAAAAGAGCTTGAAGCGCTGCTGGACGGCGAAGCGGACGCCAACGACACCTTCCTTGAAGTGAACGCAGGTGCTGGCGGCACCGAAAGCTGCGACTGGGCGAATATGCTGTCGCGGATGTATGTCCGCTGGGCCGAGAAAAAGGGATATAAGGTCGAATTGCAGTCCATGCAGTCCGGTGACGAGGCCGGGATCAAATCTGTGACCTACAAGATCATCGGCCATAACGCCTATGGCTGGCTGAAATCCGAAAGCGGTGTTCACCGTCTTGTCCGGATATCGCCTTTTGACAGCGCCGCGAAACGGCACACGTCGTTCACGTCGGTCAAGGTATATCCGGTCGTCGACGACAACATCGAGATCGAGGTAAACCAAAGCGATATCCGCCTTGATACCTATCGGTCATCGGGGGCAGGCGGGCAGCACGTCAACACCACCGATTCTGCCGTGCGGATCACCCACTTTCCCACAGGGATCGTCGTGACCAGTTCGGAAAAATCACAGCACCAGAACCGCGACATCGCGATGAAGGCCCTGAAATCGCGGCTTTACCAGATGGAACTGGATAAACGGTCCACGCTGGTCAACGAGGCGCATGAAAACGCGGGCGATGCGGGCTGGGGTAACCAGATCCGGTCTTATGTCCTGCAACCCTACCAGATGGTCAAAGACCTGCGCACGGGGTTTGAAACCTCTGACACCAAAGGTGTGCTGGACGGTGATCTGGACGGGCTGATGGGGGCTACATTGGCGCTGGACATGTCCGGCAAAGGGCGCGACGCGGCCAACACGGACTGACTTGCCAAAAGGTATTGAAAGCGGGCAATCTGGTGGCATGACTGACACAGCGTCAACACCAGCCGCCGCCCGCCCGGTGATCCGCAAACTAACCTTTGCGGACCTGCGGTTCGTTCTGGCCGCTGGTCTTGCCGATTTTCGCAAAGCCCCGCAATTTGTCCTGTTTTTCAGTGCGGTCTATGTGCTGGGCGGGTTCGGGATGCTTTCACTTGGCGCAGGGCATGTCAGCTGGACATTGGCGACGTCTCTGGGTTTCCCGCTGATCGCCCCCTTCGCCGCCGCCGGATTATACGAGGTCAGCCGCCGCATCGAAACAGGCCAGCCATTACACTGGGGGTCTGTGCTGGGGATTGTCTGGCAGGAACGCACACGGCAATTGCCGTGGCTGGGCGCGATTATCGTGATCTATTTCCTGTTCTGGACGTTTCTGGCGCATATGATCTTTGCGCTGTTCATGGGCCTGACCACAATGACGAATGTGTCGCAAAGCTGGGACGTCTTCTTGACCCCCAACGGCCTGACCATGATCGCGGTTGAACTTGCCGTCGGTGGCGTGCTGGCGTTTTTGCTGTTCGCGCTGACGGTCATCAGCCTGCCTTTGGTGCTGGACCGCGAGGTTGATTTTGTCACCGCCATGATGATCAGTCTGGACGTCGTGCGCCAGAATATCGTGGTGATGCTGTGCTGGGCCAGCCTGATCGCGGTGCTGACGCTGGTAGCGCTGCTGCCGTGGTTTCTGGGACTGATCGTGGTGCTGCCGCTGTTGGGCCATGCGACTTGGCATTTGTACCGGCGCGCCCTGCAATGAAAAAGGGCGCCTGATTGGCGCCCTGTTCAACAATTCTGCAGTAAAACCGACTTAGGCTTTTTCTGCATCCGGCGCAGGCAGGATCGGCATTTTCTTACCGTTGCCGGACAAAGGATCGTCCTGACGCTGCACGGAGCCTTCGAAATGCGCGCCGGATTCGATGGCGATGGTTTTGTGGATGATGTCGCCTTCGACACGCGCGGTCGATGTCAGGCGGACCTTCAGACCGCGTACACGGCCAACGACACGGCCATTGACGACAACGTCATCGGCAACAACTTCGCCTTTGACGGTCGCACCTTCGCCGACTGTCAGCAGATGGGCGCGAATGTCGCCTTCGACCTGACCTTCGATCTGGATATCGCCAGTGGTTTTCAGATTACCAGTGACCAGCAGGTCGGATGACAGCACCGACGCGGGCGGTTTCGCCTTTGGCGCGGCAGATTTGTAATCGGGTGTGGTGGTGCCGGTCTTGGCCAGATCAGTCGTGGTTGGCGCAGGTGTTTCTGTTGCCTTTGGTCCGGGTTCGGTGATTTTGGATTTAGAAAACATTCTGTCCAGCTCTTATGTAAGTCATAGGATTGACGGGGTTGCCATTGACGCGCACCTCGTAGTGAAGGTGGGGCCCGGTCGAACGACCAGAGTTACCCATAGCACCAATTCGTTCACCACGCGATACCCTTTGGCCAACCTTCACGTCAATGGTGTTAAGGTGGGCATAACGTGTCTCGATGCCAAAGTCGTGGCGGATCCGGATCAGCCGCCCATAGCTGGACAGCCAGCCCGCGTAGACCACGACGCCGTCAGCGGTGGAATATAGCGGGGTGCCCACCGGTCCTGCAAAATCGGTGCCTGCATGCAGGCGGCCCCAGCGCTGGCCGAAACCGGATGACATCCGGTATCCTGACCGCACCGGCATCGCCAGCGGCAGCTTGTCAGCGGCCAGACGGTAAAGGTTGATCCGGTCCATCGACGCAAGGATCGCATTGGCGCGTTCGCTGTCGGGGTCCGGTTCGCCGTTGCTGGTGGTGAATTGCATCGGCGCCAGCGGACCACCGGTGCCGGAATAGCCGCGGCGCACCTGTTCGATCAGGCTTTCGGGGTTCATGCCAGCGGCGCGGAACATATTGTCCAATGGTTCGACTGAAACCAGCATCGCCTCTTCCAATTGGCGGAAAATCTGGTCGTTGCGTTCCTGTAGCAGGCGCAGTTCCAATTGCATATCAGCGGCCTGCCCGATGGCTTCTTCTGCGTTGGCGGCAATCTGGTCACGTTCGGCTGCGGTTTCAGCCAAAGCGTCGGCCAGCAGGGTGACGGTGCCCAACGCCTCTTCAGGCATTGTGGTCACTGCGCCATTTTCGCCGTTTTCAGTCAATGTGGCGACTTGCTGGCGCGCTTCTTCACGGGCTTTCATCGTGTTGCGCAGGGTCGTTTGCACGACTTCCAGACCAGTCGCCAGTTCGCGGCGCTTTTCTTCGGTAGCCAGCAATTCGGATTGCATGATGGAAATCTGTTCCAGCGCAGTCTCAAACCGCGCATGGGCAGAGGCGGCTTCGGCCAGACGCGTATCACGGTCGGCGGACAGGCTGTTCAGCCGTTGTTCATAAGTCCATTGATACCGTTCGGCCTGCGCGCGGAAATTGCCGGCACCGATATTGTCCATCAGCAAGATCGCTGTCGCGACAATCGTCCAGCCCACAACGACCGAGCTGCCGGTCCATGCGGCAAGCTGCATTTCAGGGCTAAGACGGATAAACCGCGTTTCGGTATCAGATCGCAGAAAGAGTCGCTTTTCCGGAAACCAACGCTCTAGCGTGGTATGGATCGGTTTCATCAGTCTAGAACGCACCAGAAGTCCACCTATTGTCGTTTTGGCTGCCGGTCCCCCGATCGGCAACGCTCGGACTGTGTTAGCTACAGATGGGCCTTGTCGCAACACCGAATGGCCCGATTCCGGTCGCAGCGCGCTACAACGCGGGACATTGCGCAAGGTTCCGCCGAAAATCGTAATTAACGGCGCTGTTGCGCCAACGGCCAGTAAAAATCTGGCGGGATTCCGGCTTCGGCACGTTTTTCCTCGTTGAAGGGGGGCTTCAGCGCACCGTGGAAATACCTTTGCACCAGATCGTGGAACACGCCGACCGGGTCCAGATCGTGACGCCCGCATAAAAAGTGGAACCATTTAGACCCATAGGCGACGTGATGCACCTCTTCGGCATAGATGATCTGCAAGGCGTCCACGGCCTGCTGTTCGCCTGCCTTTTCAAAAATTGCGATCATGCCGGGGGTCACATCCAGCCCGCGTGCTTCCAGCACCATTGGCACCACGGCCAGCCTGCCCATCAGATCGGTGGCGGTGTCAGTCGCGGCCTGCCACATGCCGGCATGGGCGGGCAACGCACCATAATGGCTGCCTGCAGCTTCAAGACAATCACACATCAGATTGAAATGTTTGGATTCTTCGTCCGCGGCTTTCACCCAGTCGTCATAAAAGCCCATCGGCATTGGCGTTGCGGTAAACCGCGCGATGATATCCCAATGCAAATCCACCGCGTTCAGTTCGATATGCGCCACCGCATGCAGCAGTGCCGCACGCCCTGCCTGCGTGCTGGACTTGCGCCGTGGCACATCGCGCGGGGCGAGTAGTGCGGGCTGCTCCGGTCGGGCAGGGTGCAACGGTGGCGCAGCCGAGCCTATGGCAATCGGTGCGCCCGCGGCCCGCGCTGCCTGCCATTGTGCGGCCAGCCTGCGCGACAATGCTGCCTTTTCGCGGCCATCTGCGGTTGTCAGAACCGCGACGGCCATTTCCGCCAGCGTCACAGCGCGCGCACGGCATCCAGCACCGCATCGACGTGGCCGGGCACTTTGACCTTGGGCCAGACCTGCGCGATTTTCCCATCGGGGCCAATCAAAAACGTCGCCCGTTCAATGCCCTGATAGGTTTTGCCATACATGCTTTTTTCCACCCAAACGCCATAGCGTTCACACACGTCACCGTTTTCGTCCGACAGCAATGCGATCTTGAGATCATGCTTGGCGATGAATTTGTCATGCTTGGCGACAGGGTCTTTCGAAACACCCAGGATAACCGCGCCAGCGGCGGCGAAATCATCGGCTTTTTCGGTGAAACCAATCGCCTCTTTGGTGCAGCCGGGGGTGTCGTCCTTGGGGTAAAAGTACAAAACGACCGTCTTTCCTGCAAAATCTGACAGGTTGACGATAGCGCCGCCGTCACGCGGCAGGCTGATGTCAGGCGCTGTTTCGCCTATTGCGGGTTGTGTCATGGCTTGTCCTTTGCGCTAAGGTTTTGTTTTGACTGTTTTAGCCCCATAAAGGCAAAGATAAAGGCATTCAAATTCCCAAGGGCGCAGAAACCTTGCCAGAGCAGGACGACCACCAGACCAAAACCCAGCCGCCTGCACGCCCACGCAAGCGGCGCTGGTGGGTTGGTTTGCGGGCAATCGTGCTGGTGTGTCTGATCCCTGTGGTCTTTGTGCTGGTCGCTGCCGTGATGATGATTGACCGCGATATCACCGCCCCCAGCTGGGCGCAGACGCTGGTTCAGGACCGCGCCGCCGTGGCGCTGGATGGGGGGCGGGTGCGCTTTGGCAGTATTTCGCTGCGCGTCAGCCGCGATTTGCGCCCCTCGGTACGGCTGCACGACACGCGCGTGATCGACCGCAACGGCGTGTTGCTGACACGCGTCCCGATGATCGAGGTGGCCTTATCCCCGCGCGGGATCGTGTTGCAGCGCGATGTGCTGGTGCAGAACGTCCGCATCACCGGCGCGCAGATCAACCTACGCCGCGCCAGCGACGGCAGTTTCAGCTTTGCGCTGGGGGCGGGCAATCTGGTGCGTGCGCAAAATCTGGCAGGTTTGCTGGATCAGGTAGACCAGATGTTCGAGGTTCCGGCACTTGACGCGCTGCGCGTGGTCGAGGCGACGGGCCTGATCGTCAATTACGACGATGCCCGCGCAGGGCGCAGCTGGACTGTGGACGGTGGCCAGCTCTCGCTGGATTTGCGCGGCGGGCAGACAAGGCTCAAGGCGGATCTGGCCTTGCTGTCGGGGCGCGCGGATATCACGACCGCCGTGCTGTCCTATAGCAGCCCGCGCCACAGCCGCGCGGCGCAGCTTGCGGTCGAGATCACCAATATTGACGCTAGCGACATCGCCACCCAGTCGCCCGCGCTGAACTGGCTGCGCGATGTCAGCGCGCCAATGTCAGCCGTCCTGCGCACCGAGCTTGACGCCGCAGGCGCGCTTGGCCCGCTTTATGCGGCGCTGGAAATCGGGCAGGGCGTCTTGCAGCCGACACCTGCTGCCGAACCTGTCAGCTTTACCTCTGCCAAAGCCTATCTGCGTTATGATCCGGTGCTGGACCTGATCCAGTTCACCGATATCGCGCTGGAAACCGACTGGGGCGGGCTGCGTGCCAGCGGTGATGCCTATCTGCGCGAGTTTCAGGATGGCCTGCCGCGCGCCTTGCTGGCGCAATTCCGGCTGCGTGATGTGGTGCTTGACCCGCCGGGGCTGTTCGATGTGCCGCCGCTGATCGGGCGTGCCAGCGTCGATCTGCGCCTGCGGGTGAACCCTTTTGTAGTTGATATCGGGCAGGCCGTCGTCACCGATGGCCCCAGCCGGATGACCGCCCAAGGCCAGATTTCTGCGACACAACTTGGCTGGCAAGCAAGTATCGACACGCAGATCGACAGGATCGCACCGGCGCGGTTGCTGGCACTTTGGCCCAACGGGTTCCGGCCCGGAACGCGCGACTGGATGACCAACAACGTCAAGGAAGGCAACCTGTCCGACCTGCGTTTCGGTCTGCGTCTGGTGCCGGGGACGGGTACCGAACTGGCGGGGCATTTCAGCTTTGACGATGCCGCGGTTGTCGTGATGCGCGACATGCCGCAGGTCACTGCCGCGCGCGGCACTGGCAGCCTGATGGATCACCGCTTTGTCGTGGCAGTGGACGAAGGGATCATGACCGCCCCGCAGGGCGGGCGGATCGTGATGGACGGCACCGCGCTTGCCATCGAGGATCTGCGCCAGCGCCCCAGCCCCGCGACGCTCAGCCTGCGATCCGAAAGCAGCCTGCCGGCGCTTTTGTCGGTCATTAACCAGCCGCCTTTTGAATTCATGGACAAGGCCAATCTGCCCGTCACCATTGCCCAAGGAAACGCCCGCACCCAAGGGCAGGTCACATGGCCACTGCAACCGCGCGCCCCGCGTGAAGACGTGCGTTTCGATTTCGCCGTCGATCTGGACGGCGTGCAAAGCGATGTCCTGCTGCCCGGTCGGATGCTGACGGCCTCGGCGATGCAGGTCGCTGTGAACGACGACGGTCTGTCCATCGCCGGTCCTGTACGGCTGGACGGTGTGCCTGCCGATGCGCAATGGTCGCAAATCTTTGCCCCTGCCTCTGCGGGTCAAAGCGCCTTGCGGGCCGAGGTTGACCTGACACCAGAGGGCCTGCGCGCCTTTAACATCACCTTGCCCGATGGCATGGTGACAGGTGCCGGACGCGGGCTGTTGCAGGTTGATCTGCGCAGGGGTGAAGCGCCCCGTTTTGTGCTGACATCTGATCTGCGCGGATTGCGCCTGTCAATCCCTGCGGTGGGGTGGGCCAAGGCGCCAGCAACGACGGGTAGCTTGCGGATCGAAGGTACGCTGGGTGCCGTCCCGACGATATCGCGCCTGTCGCTAAATGCGGCCGGGTTGCAGGCCGAAGGGCGGGTGGTGCTGGGTGCCAGCGGTGGACTGGACCGCGCGGTGTTTTCGCGGCTGCGGATCGATGATTGGCTGGATGCGCCAGTCACGTTACGTGCACGCGGCGCAGGCCGGTCTGTCGGGGTCGAGGTGAATGGCGGCATGCTTGACCTGCGTCGGGCGCGCTTTGGCGCAGGCGGTGGTGGCGGCAGTGACGGGCCGCCGGTGCAGGTGGCGCTTGACCGCCTGATCGTGACCGAAGGGATCACCCTGACCGGTCTGCGCGGCCAGTTTACAACCGTGGCAGGTTTCACCGGCCAGTTCAGCGCCGCCGTGAATGGTGCCGCCGCCGTGACAGGTACGGTCGCCCCCCGCGACGGGCGCAGCGCAGTGCGCCTGCGCAGCGATGATGCCGGTGGCGTGTTGCAGGCGGCAGGGTTTTTCCGCACCGCACTTGGCGGGTCTTTGGACCTGACGCTGCTGCCCGCAGGCGATGCGGGTACATTTGACGGCACGCTGGCTGTGCGGGCCTTGCGGGTGCGCGATGCACCGTCGATTGCGGCCTTGCTTGATGCGATCAGCGTTGTGGGGCTGCTGCAGCAACTGGACGGGCAGGGGTTGGCGTTCGACACCATCGATGCGCAATTCCGCCTGACGCCAGCCCAAGTCATTGTGACGCAGGCCTCTGCTGTTGGTCCGGGGCTTGGCATCTCGGTCGATGGCATCTACACGCTGGCGTCCAAGCAATTTGATCTTCAGGGTGTCGTGTCTCCGTTTTATCTGGTCAACAGCATCGGGTCTTTCCTGACCCGCCGGGGTGAAGGGTTGGTGGGGATCAACTTTAACATCACCGGCAGCAGCGATGCGCCGCGCGTCAGCGTCAACCCGCTGTCGGTGCTGACACCAGGTATGTTCCGAGAGATTTTCCGCCGCCCGCCACCGGAACTGACACAATGAAACTCAGCGATTTCGACTTTGACCTGCCCGAAGACCTGATAGCAGTGCGCCCCGCAAAGCCGCGGTCATCTGCACGGCTGTTGCTGGCGCAGGGCGGCACAATCGCCGACCGGATCGTCACCGATCTGGTGGATATCTTGCAACCCGGCGACCGCCTGGTGCTGAATGACACCAAGGTGATCCCCGCGCGGCTGTCCGGCACCCGCGCGCGGTCGGGTGACGCGGGTGACACAGTGGCCCGGATAGAAGTAACCTTGCTTGAACCACAGGCAGACGGCACATGGTCGGCGCTTGTCAAACCGCTGAAAAAGCTTCGTGACGGCGAGGTGATCGTGTTTTCAGACGCCCTGTCCGCCACCATGGTCAGTCGTGCAGACGGGCAGGCGCTGTTGGCTTTCAATCTGACCGGTGATGATTTTGATGCCGCCTTGAACGCAGTCGGTGCCATGCCATTGCCGCCTTATATCGCGGCGAAACGGCCTGCTGATGCGGCCGATATGGACGATTATCAGACCTATTGGGCGCGTCACGCCGGTGCTGTTGCGGCACCCACCGCGTCGCTGCATTTCGACGGGCCGCTGTTGCAGGCGCTGGCAGATCGCGGCGTCACCATGAGTTATGTCACCCTGCATGTCGGCGCTGGCACCTTTCTGCCGGTCAAGGTCGATGACGTGCGCGACCACAAGATGCATGCCGAATGGGGCGAGGTGACAGCCCATGCCGCGGCCGAGATCAACGCGACCCGCGCCGCAGGCGGGCGCGTCATTCCCGTGGGGACCACGGCCCTGCGCCTGATCGAATCTGCCGCGCGGGACGGAGAATTGCACCCTTGGACCGGTCCGACAGATATTTTCATCACCCCCGGTTTCCGGTTCCAGATTGCCGACGGCTTGATGACCAATTTCCACCTGCCGAAATCTACACTGATGATGCTGGTTTCCGCTATGATGGGGGTCGACAGGATCAAGAGTGTCTATGCCCATGCCATCGCAAACCGGTACAGGTTCTTTTCTTATGGCGATGCGTCGCTTTTGCTACCTGACTCTGCGTGATTGTCGGGCCGTTCGCATTGCAATCCCGTTAGGGACGGGTCACACGGCGACAAAGACGGCAGCACCCCGGAAGGGATAGATTATGTTTCAGGTATTAACAGGCTCTTGGGCGCTATTTCTGGGCATGTTCCTGCTGATGGTGGGCAATGGCCTGCAAGGGACGCTGCTGGGTCTGCGTGGTGAGTTGGAAGGGTTCAGCACGCTGGCGCTGTCCGTCGTGATGTCGGCCTATTTTCTGGGTTTCCTGTTTTCATCGCGTTTCACCCCCGAATTGATCCGCCGCGTCGGGCATGTGCGGGTGTTTGCTGCGATGGGGTCGATGATCTCGGCTGTGTTGATCCTGTATCCGACGCTGGTGGACCCGATTGCATGGACCATCGGGCGCGTCATCATCGGGTTTTGTTTCTGCGGCGTCTATATCACTGCCGAAAGCTGGCTGAATGATGCGTCCAGCAATGCGACGCGCGGCAAGGCGTTGTCGCTTTACATGATCGTGCAGATGG
Source organism: Loktanella sp. (assembly GCA_003551805.1). Taxonomy (GTDB): domain Bacteria; phylum Pseudomonadota; class Alphaproteobacteria; order Rhodobacterales; family Rhodobacteraceae; genus Yoonia. The sequence goes on along the minus strand of PUNR01000051.1, from coordinate 8,649 downwards.
GCGGGATCGTCTTTGCACAATATATCGTCAGCCAGGGCGATGTATCGGGCTATGTGATCTTTATTATCCCTTCGGTTCTCGTGTCGCTGGCCTTTGCGCCGGTATTGCTGTCGGCGCGGCCAATGCCCGCATTTTCCGCGACCAAGCCTATGAAGATCAAGGACCTGATCAAGACCTCGCCGCTGGGCTGCGCTGGCATGTTCCTGCTTGGCGGGGTGTTTGCTGCACAATTCGGCATGTCCGCCGTTTACGGCAGCCGTGTGGGGCTTAGCGTTGGTGAAATCTCGTTCTTCATCTCGGCGATCTATATTTCGGCGCTGGTGCTGCAATACCCGATTGGCTGGCTGTCGGACCGGATGGACCGACGGGTGCTGATCATCTGGATCGCACTTTTGGGCGGGCTGGGGTCGCTGATCGCGTTTCTGGTGCCGGGCTACTTCATCCTTATCATCATCAGCGGCGCCATTGTTGGCGGCACGTCGAACCCGCTTTATGCGCTGCTGATCGCCTATACCAATGATTACCTTGAAAAAGAGGATATGGCAGCCGCATCCGGTGGCTTGCTATTCATCAACGGGCTGGGCGCAATCATGGGGCCGCTGATCGTCGGTCTGATGATGGATGTGATCGGGGATAACGGGTTCTGGCTGTTCACGGCTGTCTTGATGCTGGGTGTGGCTGCCTACGGTATGATCCGCGCAACACAGCGTGACCGTGGTGCGATGGAACTGGATCAGGTGCCATATGCGCCTGTCTCTGCCAGCTCTTCTGCGGTGGCGGTCGAGGTCGCACAAGAAGCCTATATCGAGGCAGCGACTGATGACACACCGGCCCAGACCGGCTAAAATCGGGACGGGCAGACAGGAAAGCCTTGTCACCCCTCGCGTTGTCTGTTTCGGTTGACCCAACGGGAACGACCGCGGAGGAATGGTCAGTGTCGCAGGTAGACGAGGTTCTGGCTTTCTGGCTGGATGAATGCAGCCCTTCGGATTGGTATAAATCCGATCCTGATTTTGATGCGCAAATCAGGGAACGGTTTGAACCGCTTTGGGTATCTGCCACCGAAGGCGCGCTGGGCCTGTGGCTGACCCATGCATCGGGTGCGCTGGCCTATATCATCCTGACCGACCAGTTCCCGCGCAATATGTTCCGCGGCACCGCCAAGGCGTTTTCCACAGACCTGCTGGGTCTGGGTGCGGCCAAGATGGCGATTGACCGCAATTGGGATATGAAAATCGCAGAACCCGCGCGCCAGTTTTTCTATCTGCCGCTGATGCATTCCGAAACGCTGTCCGATCAGGACCGCGCCGTGCGGCTGATCTGTTCGCGGATGCCCGAAACCGGCCATGAAAACCGCGACCATGCCTGCGCACACCGCGCGATCATCCGTGATTTCGGGCGCTTCCCCTACCGCAATGACGCGCTTGGGCGGCGCACATCACCCGCCGAACAGGCGTTTTTGGATGATGGTGGCTATATGTCTGCCCTGCGCGCTGTCCAGACCGCCAATGCCTGACCATTTGCCATAGCTGCTATGACCATACGTCACTAGAGATCGGCTGAAAAATGGTTTAATGGTGAACTATATTTATCTGGGAGGGCCAAGATGGCTGCGAAGAATTTTGATCTGATCGTGATCGGGGCAGGCCCCGGCGGCTATGTGGCAGCGATCCGGGCATCGCAACTGGGGATGAACGTCGCGATTATCGAACGCGAAAACCTTGGCGGTATCTGTCTGAACTGGGGCTGTATCCCGACCAAGGCGATGCTGCGGTCATCCGAAGTGTTTCACCTCATGCACCGCGCTAAGGAATTTGGCCTGAAGGTGGAAAAGGTCGGTTATGATCTGGACGCAGTTGTCAAACGGTCGCGCAATGTGGCGGGGCAATTGTCGGGCGGCATCGGCCATCTGATGAAAAAGAACAAAGTCACCGTATTCATGGGCGAGGCGACGATCCCCGCCAAAGGTAAGGTCAGCGTCAAGACCGACAAAGGCACCGAAGACCTGACCGCCAAAAATATCGTGCTGGCCACCGGTGCGCGTGCCCGCGAACTGCCGGGGCTCGAGGCGGACGGCGATCTGGTCTGGACCTATCGCCATGCGCTGACCCCGAAACGGATGCCCAAAAAGCTGCTGGTCATCGGATCGGGCGCCATCGGGATCGAATTTGCCAGCTTCTTCAATACTTTGGGCGCCGATACGACCGTGGTCGAGGTGCTGGACCGCGTGCTGCCGGTAGAAGATGCCGAAATCTCGGCCTTTGCGAAGAAACAATTCACCAAGCAGGGCATGAAGATCATGGAAAAAGCCATGGTCAAACAGCTTGACCGTGGCAAAGGCACCGTCACCGCGCATATCGAGGTGGGTGGCAAGATCGAAAAGATGGAATTCGACACGGTTATCAGCGCCGTCGGCATCGTCGGCAATGTCGAAGGGTTGGGTCTAGAAAAACTGGGCGTCAAGATCGACCGCACCCATGTGGTGACGGATGAATATTGCCGCACCGGCGTTGACGGGCTTTATGCCATCGGCGATATCGCAGGCGCACCGTGGCTCGCGCATAAGGCCAGCCATGAAGGTGTGATGGTCGCTGATCTGATCGCAGGCAAACATGCGCATCCGGTCAAACCCGAAAGCATAGCAGGCTGCACCTATTGCCACCCGCAGGTCGCCTCTGTCGGCTATACAGAGGCAAAGGCGAAAGAGCTTGGCTATGATGTGAAAGTGGGCCGTTTCCCCTTTATCGGCAACGGCAAGGCGATTGCGCTGGGCGAACCAGAGGGCCTGATCAAAACCATTTTTGACGCAAAGACCGGTGAATTGCTTGGCGCGCATATGGTGGGCGCGGAAGTCACCGAACTGATCCAAGGCTATGTGATTGGCCGTCAGTTGGAAACGACCGAAGAAGACTTGATGAACACCGTCTTCCCGCATCCGACCCTGTCGGAAATGATGCACGAAAGCGTGCTCGACGCGTATGACCGTGTGATCCACATGTAAAACAAGAATGGCCGCGCAATAGCGCGGCCATTCCTGCCCGGTTTCGGGGTTGGCTTAGTCAGCCAGCATCGCGGCAAAGCCGTTGAACGACATCATGCCCAGATCGGCCTGCATAGTCAGCGCACCTGTTTCCAGATCGACAGCATAGATGCCCGACGTGTCAGCGCCTTCCATCATCAGCACGGCATAGGCCATGTTTTCGCCTTCGGCAGGGGATACAATCTCCAGATCGCCCATGGCGGTGATGTCGACCATTTCACCGTCAAGCGTCAGGGCTGCAACAGTTGTCAGCGTGCCTTCGTTGTTGGCCAGATTGGCCAGCGCGTTGGTTTCGGCATCCAGCACATATTGGCGCGTTTCGGACGCCGTCTCACCTTCGATTGCGTTGGTGTAGGCGCTGGCGAAAACAGCAGGCGTCATGCCGGCGTTTTCATCACCTTCGGCATAGAACATGTCGGTGAAGCGCAGCACCGTGTTGGCGCGGTCGTCATTGTCACCAAAGCCTGCGGGGAAATAGACGTGGTTGGACCCGTCTGTCGCAACGATACGCACAGCGTCGATATTGTTGTTGAAGTCAAAACCGACCATTGCGCCTTCGGTGATGCCGACATTTTCACCAATCAGGTTTTCTGTGGCAGTCAGTTCACCGCTCATCGTGTCGATCTCGTAAACCGCACCGTTGGGTGCAATCCCGATCAGGTCGCCGGTGACCGGACGATAGGCAATCGCGCCGATAATGCCGGACAAGGTGACAGTTTCACCCGTTTCCATCAGGCCGGGCAGGGTGACAAGGCTGGTGCCGTCAGTGCCAAGCGCATAGCCGGTCGCAGAATGGCTGTGGCCGTCGGCGAAAACAGGGGCGCCCAGCAGGGCAAGGGTGGTGGCGGAAATCAATGTCTTTTTCATCGCATGATCCTTTTCAGTTGATTGGCTTAATGCCTTTGGATAGGCTGAAAGTGGTAGCTAACGCGTTGATTGTAAACGCATTAAAACTTAATGTGATGGTGAAACTATTTCGCGGCAGCCTGCGTGTATATGCGCTTGGGTTGCCGGAATACGGCTCGTCCGTGCGGCCAGTTCGTGCCCAAGCCTGCGTGCGACAGGAATATTTTTGCAAATGTTCTGTTAATGTTCTAAAGCGGCACTGGTAGTGGCCGCAGCCACACCTATGTCATGCATGTTGCCTTGGGGGTCCGAATGGCTGAGCTGAAACATATCGAAGTACGCGGCGCGCGCGAACACAACCTTAAGAATATCGATGTGGATATTCCGCGCGATCAGCTTGTGGTCATCACCGGGCTGTCAGGGTCGGGTAAATCATCGCTCGCTTTCGACACGATCTATGCCGAAGGGCAGCGGCGCTATGTGGAATCCCTGTCCGCTTATGCGCGGCAATTCCTTGATATGATGGAAAAGCCCGATGTGGACCACATCAGCGGCCTGTCGCCTGCGATTTCGATTGAACAGAAGACCACCAGCAAGAACCCCCGTTCGACCGTCGGCACCATCACCGAGATTTACGACTATCTGCGCCTGCTGTTCGCCCGCGCCGGCACCCCCTATAGCCCCACCACCGGCCTGCCGATTGAAGCCCAGCAAGTGCAGGATATGGTCGACCGCGTCATGGCCCTGCCCGAAGGCACGCGCGGCTATCTGCTGGCGCCAATCATCCGCGACCGCAAAGGCGAATACCGCAAGGAATTTCTGGATCTGCGCAAACAGGGTTTCCAGCGGGTCAAGGTCGACGGTCAGTTTTATGAACTGGACGAACCGCCCACGCTCGACAAGAAATTCCGCCATGATATCGATGTGGTCGTGGACCGGATCGTCGTGCGGGCAGGGCTGGAAACACGACTGGCCGACAGTTTCCGCACGGCACTTGATCTGGCCGATGGCATCACCGTGCTGGAAACCGCCCCGGGCGAGGGTGAGGGTGAACCTGAACGCATCACCTTCTCGGAAAACTTCGCCTGTCCGGTGTCGGGTTTCACGATCCCTGAAATCGAACCACGGCTGTTTTCTTTCAACGCGCCTTTCGGTGCCTGCCCGGATTGTGACGGGTTGGGTGTGGAATTGTTCTTTGACGAACAACTGGTCGTCCCCGATGTCACGCTGAAAATCTCGGACGGTGCTTTGGCCCCGTGGCGCAAGGGCAAATCGCCCTATTTCCTGCAAACCATCGAGGCGATCGCCAAACACTATGGTTTCAACAAAAACGCCCGCTGGAAAGACATCGACCCAAAGGTGCAGAACGTATTCCTGCGCGGGTCCGGCAAGGAAGAAATCAAATTCCGCTATGACGAAGGGGGCCGCGTTTATCAGGTCGAACGCCCGTTCGAAGGCGTCATTCCGAATATGGAACGCCGCTATCGCGAAACCGACAGCAACTGGATCCGCGAAGAATTCGAGGCTTACCAGAACAACCGCCACTGCGGCACCTGCGGCGGCTACCGCCTGCGGGCCGAGGCGCTGGCGGTCAAGATCGGCGGCATGCATGTCGGTCAGGTCGTGCAGATGTCGATCAAGGAAGCCTATGACTGGTGCCTGACGGTGCCGGATAATCTGAGCAAACAGAAAAACGAAATCGCTGTGGCGATCCTGAAGGAAATCCGCGAACGGCTGGGCTTTCTTAATAACGTCGGTCTGGATTACCTGACCCTTGCCCGCAATTCCGGCACTTTGTCGGGTGGCGAAAGCCAGCGGATCAGGCTTGCCAGCCAGATCGGGTCCGGGCTGCAAGGCGTCCTGTATGTGCTGGATGAACCCAGCATCGGGTTGCACCAGCGCGACAATGACCGCTTGCTGACAACGCTGAAAAACCTGCGCGATCAGGGCAATACCGTCATCGTCGTCGAACATGACGAAGAGGCGATCCGCGAGGCCGATTATGTCTTTGACATCGGACCGGGCGCGGGTGTGCATGGCGGGCAGGTTGTCGCCAAAGGCACCCCGGCCGAGATTATGGCGAACGAAAATTCGATCACCGGCCAATACCTGACCGGCAAACGCGAAATCGCCGTGCCAAAGACCCGCCGCAAGGGCAAAGGCAAGAAACTGACAGTCGTCAAGGCGACCGGCAACAACTTGCAAAACGTCACGGCGGATTTTCCGTTGCAGATGTTCGTTTGTGTGACAGGTGTTTCTGGTGGCGGCAAATCCACGCTGACGATTGAAACCTTGTTCAAGAACGCATCGCAGAAACTCAATGGCGCGCGGCAGGCCCCTGCACCTTGCGAAACGATCAAGGGTTTCGAACATCTCGACAAGGTGATCGACATCGACCAGCGCCCGATTGGGCGCACCCCGCGGTCGAACCCCGCGACCTATACCGGTGCCTTCACCCCGATCCGCGACTGGTTTGCCGGCCTGCCAGAGGCCAAGGCGCGCGGTTACAAACCGGGCCGTTTCAGCTTCAACGTCAAGGGCGGGCGCTGCGAGGCCTGTCAGGGCGACGGCGTGCTTAAGATCGAGATGAACTTTCTACCCGATGTCTATGTGACCTGCGAAACCTGCAAAGGCGCGCGGTATAACCGCGAAACGCTGGAGGTGAAATTCAAAGGCAAAAGCATCGCCGATGTGCTGGATATGAACGTCGAAGAGGCGCAGGAATTCTTCACTGCCGTCCCGTCGATCCGCGAAAAGATGGATGCGCTGATGCGTGTGGGCCTTGGTTATATCAAGGTCGGTCAACAGGCGACGACGCTGTCAGGCGGCGAGGCGCAGCGCGTGAAACTGTCCAAAGAACTGGCGAAACGGTCAACCGGTCGCACGCTTTATATTCTGGATGAACCCACCACGGGCCTGCATTTCGAGGATGTCCGCAAGCTATTGGAAGTGCTGCATGAATTGGTCGATCAGGGCAATTCGGTGATCGTGATCGAACATAATCTGGATGTGGTCAAGACCGCCGATCATATCATCGACATCGGCCCAGAAGGTGGCGATGGCGGTGGCCGGATCATAGCAGTCGGCACGCCGGAACAGGTGGCCGAGGTCGCGGAAAGCCATACCGGACAATACCTTAAGCCGATGCTGGTGCCGCGCAAGGTTGCAGCCGAATGACCGCCCCATCCTTTCAGGATGGGACGGGCGCGCCGCGCGGGAGTATTTTAAGGAAATAAGAAGTCAGCTGTGGGTGCGTTTTTCGAACCGTGGCAGCATGGCCGAAAAGTCCTTGCCGCGCCCGTCTTCGGCTTCGACGAATTGCGTGTAAAGCGCTGTGGCGGCTTGCCCCATCGGTGTGTCGGCATCGGCGCTGGCGGCGGCGATCTGGCTGAGGCGCAGGTCCTTGAGCATCAGTTCCGCCGCAAAGCCGGGTTTGTAGCCGGCGTCGGCGGGGCTGACCGGGCCGATGCCGGGGGCCGGGCAATAGGTGTTCATCGACCACGACGACCCTGATGACGTGCTGACCACATCGAACATTGCCTGCCGGTCAAGGCCGAGTTTATCGGCCAGCGCGAATGCTTCGCAGGTTGCGATCATCGTGACGCCAAGGATCATGTTGTTGCAGATTTTCGCGGCCTGTCCGTTGCCTGACGCGCCGCAATGCACAGCCTTTTGGCCCATGATGTCGAAAAGCGGTTTGACGGTGTCGAATGCCGCCTGCGGCCCGCCTGCCATGAACGTCAACGTGCCGTTCGTCGCACCCACTGTGCCGCCGGACACAGGCGCGTCGATGGCATGCAGGTCGTGCGTTTCGGCCTGCGCCGCGACGGCGCGCGCGCTTTGCACATCCACGGTCGAGCAATCGAGGTGTATGGCGCCCGGTTTCATTACCTTGTGGATCTGGTCCGCGACGTTGCGCAGGATATTGCCATCGGGCAGCATGGTGATGACGACATCGGCATCCTTTGCGGCAGCTGCGGCACTGTCGGCCAGCGTCAGCCCGTCGGGCGTTGCTGTCGGATCGAACCCTGTGACATCGTGATGCTGTGCCAGATTGGCGGCCATAGGTGCGCCCATATTCCCCAGACCGATAAAGCCGATTTTCATGTCTGATCCTCCCAGATCAATGCGTTCTTGCCCAAGGGGGCGGTCATTCGGGCCAGGTCGGCAGGCCCGTAGTCTTGCCAGTGCGGATTGCGGTCCTTGTCGATGATCGCGGCACGGATGCCTTCGATAAAGTCGCCCTGTGCGGCGGCGCGCCACGTGTAGCGGTATTCGTGGTCGAGTGCTGTTTCGATCCGCGGATCATGGCGGACCTTTGCGATGATCTGCAGCGCTACCGCCATTGCCAGTGGCGCATTCGCGCCCGTCAGCTTGCGCGCTTTGGTGGCGGCAGGGCCCGAGGCATCGGTCAGGGCCTGCTGAATGGCCTCTGCTGTGTCGCCACGGAACAAGGTGTCAATCTCTGCCTGCCAACCGGCCAGACGGCTTATGGGGGCAGGGTGGTTGGGGATGGCATTGATGTCGCCGGTCAAAAGCGCTGTTTTCAAGGCGTCCCATTGCTTGGCCGGTACATAATGATCCGCAAAACCCGCATAGATCGCATCGCCTGCATCCATCCGGTCGCCCGTCAGCCCCAGATAGGTGCCGCTAAACCCCGGCGCGCGCGCCAGCAGCAATGACCCGCCCACATCCGGCACCAGTCCGATGCTGCATTCGGGCATGGCGATCCGGCTGTCATCACACACAATGCGGTGGCTGGC
>PUNR01000274.1 GCA_003551805.1 Loktanella sp. | reverse complement strand
GAAAGCGGCCACATCTTCAGCCGCCCGCGCCTTTGCCCAAACACGGTGCGCCAGCGATGTGGTCTGCGCAAGCTCTGCCGCCAGCCTTGCGGGCACTTTTGTCGTACGCTCGAAACTGCGGCGGATGTGGCGCAGGTTGGCCGCGGCGACATCATCCACCGCTTCCGCCTTTGCCAGCCAGTCACCGACACGCGGATCGACGCGGCGGGCGTGCAGGATATTAGCCATCGCACCATGTTCCTCGGCGCGCTGCGGGCCGGCACCGTCGGGCATCATGGTTTCCTGATCCCACCCCAAACGTCCAGCCACCTGTGAAAGGGCTTCGGTTTCGCGCTGGAACAGCATCAGGTCATCATAGGCAGTCATTCAAGCGGTCCTTACAGATTGAGGTTTCGGATATTGCGCCACAAAGCGCACCCGCAAGATCACCGCCCACAGGATCACGGCCACGAATTGATGGGTGATCGCCAGCTCCACAGGTGCGGAATAAATCACGGTAAAGATGCCCAGCACGACCTGCACCAACATCACAACCATCATCATGTTGAACGCGGCCTTGATATTGCGATTGGCGGATTTACGCGCCAGCCACCACAACACCAGCGCAAAGGCAAACAGGATATATCCCGCCATCCGGTGCATGAACTGGACCAATCCGGCGTCTTCAAAGAAATTGCGCCAGACAGGTTGCAGGCTGAACGGATCAGGCGGAAAGAACCCGCCCGCCATCAAAGGCCAGTCAGGAAACGCACGACCCGCATCAATCCCTGCCACCAGCGCACCAAGCAGAATTTGCACAAACGCGAGCCCGACCAACAGCGTGCCCAATGACACCAGTCGCGCATCACCGATACGGCGGGCCTGCAACAGATCGGCAGGCGTGCGGCTGAGTTCATAGATATACCATGCGATAAACCCAAAGATCACAAAAGCCAGTCCCAGATGGGTCGCCAGCCTGTAGGACGCCACGCTCAACATCCCCTCTTGCAGGCCCGATGCTACCATCCACCAGCCGATCGCGCCTTGCAAACCACCCAGACCGCCCAGCAGTAACAACCGTCCGGTCCAGCCTGCAGGTATCTGGCGGCGTGCCAAAAACCACACGAAACCGACAGCCCAGACCAGCCCGATAAAGCGGCCAAGCTGGCGATGCCCCCATTCCCAGTAATAGATCACCTTGAACTCGGACATGCTCATGCCCTGATTCATCAGCTGGTATTGAGGTATCTGGCGGTATTTGTCGAATTCGGTTTCCCAGGCTTCGGCCGACAACGGCGGCAAGGCCCCCGTGACCGGCGCCCATTCGGTGATCGACAGGCCACTGTCGGTCAGGCGGGTCAGGCCACCCACGGCGATCATGATGACGACGAGCGCAAACAACATCATCAGCCAGCTGCGTATCGCACGCCGTGCGCCGATCCCTGCACGGGCGATCCCGCCGGGGGTTGCGACCTGTTTGGGGCTGTCGCCGACCTCTTCAAAAATGCTGCGTTTGGTTGCCATTTCGGGTCTCCGTCATTTGGGCGGAACCTAGGACCCTGTGCGCCCTTGTGCAAGCGTCAGGGTGCCACAGCCGTAGGGTGGATCGTGATCCACCTTACCCGCGTTCTTTCCAACGGACCATCTGTCGCAGGATACCATGCAGCATCTGCACATCCGCGCGGGTCAACGGCATCCGCGACCACAGATTGCGCAGGTTCATCTGCATATTGGCGGCCTTGTGATCGGGGAAAAAGAACCCCGCCTCGTCCAGCCGGTCCTGATAATGATCGGCCAGCTTTTCCACCTCGACCTGACTTGCCCAATCGGCCACGGCATCAACACGCATCGGTGTGACCTCGGTCACGATCTGGCGCCATTCATAGCCCAGCAGCAACACGCATTGCGCCAGGTTCAGCGATGGAAACGCCGGATTGACCGGCACCGAAATGATCGCATTGGCGCGCGCGATGTCGTCATTTTCCATGCCCGCACGTTCCGGCCCGAACATGACCGCAACCTTTCCGCCTGCGGCGATACGCGCATGGGCATCCTGCATCGCTGCCTGCGGCGAAAAGACAGGCTTGGTCAAACCACGCGGCCGCGCAGTCGTGGCATAGACAAAATCGCAATCGGCAATGGCGCTGGCCGTGTCATCGAACAATTGTGCCTCGTCCAGCAAACGACCCGCCCCGCTGGCCATCGCCACAGCACGACTATTGGGCCAGCCATCGCGGGGCGCGATCACCCGCATCCGGTCCAGCCCGAAATTCCACATCGCGCGCGCAGCCGCACCGATGTTTTCGCCCATCTGGGGGCGGATCAACACAAAGGCAGGTTGAGGATCGGGCACAGGCATCAGGCTTCCTTGGCAAGTTTGCGCCCTGTTACGCCGCAGCATCGGCCAAAGCAAGCAAGCCATGGCCAAAGCGCGCATTCCCCGCTAGACAGTTGCCAATCCAATAAACTACCGGAAAGCCCCAGATGTCGGACGCCCAAGACACCCCGCAAATCTATCTGATCACCCCGACAGAATTTGACCTCTCGACATTCCCCGACCAGCTTGCTGCCTGTCTGGACAGCACGCCCATAGGCTGCGTCCGGCTTGCGCTGGCGACCAAAGACGACAGCAAGATCGCCCGCGCCGCCGATGCGCTGCGCGCCACAACCCACGACCGCGACGTGGCTTTGGTGATCGAAAGCCATGTGCTGATGGTGGACAGGCTGGGCCTCGACGGTGTGCATCTGCTGGATGGCGCGCGTTCGGTCAAAGCCATGCGCAAGGATCTGGGCGATGACGCGATCATCGGCAGCTTTTGCGGCCAGTCGCGCCATGACGGGATGACCGCAGGCGAACTGGGCGCCGATTACGTCAGCTTTGGCCCTGTCGGTGCGACACCACTGGGCGACGGGCGGATTGCGGAACTGGAATTGTTCGAATGGTGGTCCGCCATGATCGAGGTGCCCGTGGTCGCCGAAGGCGCGCTTGACGCCGCACTGATCCGGCAACTCGCGCCGCATACCGATTTCTTTGGTATCGGCGATGAAATCTGGCGCAGCGATGACAGCGCGGCCGCGCTCAAGGACCTTGTCCGCGCCATGGCACCCTGAAACCGCGGCTTCTTATTTCAAAAAATACTCCGGGGTGAGACCCGGATTTATCCGGGGCGAGGGGCAGCGCCCCTAGCGGGCTGTCAATCCCGCGCGGACAGTGCTTTCCAATGCCCGCGCCAGCGTCTTGCGATCGGGGAAATCACGCGCCCGTACGGGGGGATGGTATATCACCTCGACCGCACCTTGCCGGCGCATCGCCAATGTCGCCAGCAGATGCGGGCCAAATGCCATATCGCCCCACCAACCGTAACACCGCGGATCGACCCCCACAGGCGCGCGATAACGCAGCGTGACGGGCTGGATCCGCATCCCCTCGCGCAGGGCGGGGTCCAGAAATGCAGCAAAAAGCGTGGGCTTGAACGGTAACACCTGTAACCCGTCGGTCGAGGTGCCTTCGGGAAAAAACAGCAACTTATGGCCTGCTTGCAGCCTGTCGCGGAACAGCGTGATCTGGTTGACCGTCTCGCGGCGGTCACGGCGGATAAAGACCGTGCCGGTCGCACGTGCTAGCCAGCCGATACCGGGCCAAGCTGCAACCTCGGATTTCGACACAAAATAGATCCGCTTGCGTGCATTCAGCGCAAAAATATCCAGCCAGCTTGCGTGATTGGCCACCACCGCACCCGGGCCGCGCATCGGCACACCGCTGACATGATAGCCCATGCCAAGGATCACAAAAGCGCCACGGCAGACAAATTGCGTCACAAACGGCGTCACCGGACGCCGCAAGCCGCAGACCGGACGTTCAAACAGCCGGATCAGCAGCAAGACCAGCAAACCACCGAACACCAACACCACCAAAGGCAACGCACGACAAAACACCCGCAACCAGTCGCGCAGGTGCAACGGCGCATGCACCGGCGTCGTTTCACTGCGCCAGGTTTCAGACATCACGGCGCGCGCGCGTATACAGCTGGCGCTGGGACAGACTGACATCGGACAAAGGCAGGATCAGGCAGACATCGGTCGTATTGAAGGCAGTATCGACATAGATCCCCTCGCCAACAACGCCGCCCAGACGCAGATAGGCCTTGATCAGTGCGGGCGTGTCGCGCAGCGCGGCGACGCGGTCGATCTGGTCTTCGGCTACGGGCGCAATGGCGCGCGCACCCTGCCCGATCGCGTGCACCCGCAATTCAGGCGGGGCCAGATGGCGGTGAAACAGCAGCCCCAGCGGGCCGGACAAATGCGCCAGATCCGTGCCGTGAAAAGACGCAACGCCAAACAACAGCTCGATCCCGTGATCCTGCACATAAACCGCCAGCGCCTGCCACAAATGCATCATCGCCATACCGCCGCGATAATCGGGGTGCAGGCAAGACCGGCCCAATTCAAGCAGTTTCAAGCCGGACGATCTGAGAAGGCCCAGATCAAATTCCGTTTCGCAGTAAAATTGTCCGGCTTGCTGTGCTGCCTCGGACGTCAGCAGGCGATATACACCAATCACGTTGTCGGCTGCCGGACGGGTCATGTCGTGCAAGATCAGATGTGTCGCATATGCGTCAAATTCGTCACATTCCAGCATGTTTTCATGATCGACCAGCGGGCCGTCGCCCCCAAGTTCCTGCACAAATACCAGATACCGCAGGCGTTGCGCTGCCTGCAAATCTGCCTTGCTTTCCGCGGTCTTAACGACAAAGCGCGGTGCGCCAAGCACATCGACGGGATGATCGGTCATATCGCTCATTAAGATTAAATTAACCTTTCTGCCACCATGAATTGAGAGGATGCTGCAGGCATCAGTTGACAGTGACCTGATATTAACTACTCAGGGTTGTATAGTTCCAGTGTCTACGAGTTCGAGTATAACATGGTTGCCATCGATAACGATCTTCCCCGCCTCTCTGAAGTTAACTGTGATCCGGCCTGCAATATTGGACTGGACCTGCCCGACACCCCAATCAGGGGCAGCAGGATGCCGCACCAGCATTCCCGGTTCCAGAATGGCATTTATCCCTGACATGCTTGTCTTCCTTTGTAGGAGCCTAATGAATGCAGCCTGACCTTGCCACACTTGTTGGATCACGGATTTGCCACGACCTTATCAGCCCGATCGGGGCCATCGGCAATGGGTTGGAGCTTTTATCACTGACTGATGGCGACACTGCCGCAGAAATGACGCTCATCAATGATTCCGTCCAGAATGCCAACGCACGGATCAAGTACTACCGGATCGCATATGGTGCGGCCAGTGCCGAACAGATGCTAGGCAGCACAGAGGTATTATCCTTCATCTCTATCCTCGCACGTGGCGGTCGTTTCACCTATTTCTGGCAGGTGGCACAGGATCGCCCCCGTCGTGAAGTACGCTGTGCGCTGCTTTTGCTGCAATGTTTCGAAGCGGCGATGCCGGTGGGCGGCGACATTCATGTGCGGTTTCTTGATAACCGCTGGGTGCTAAGCGCTGAAAGCCTGCGGTTCAAAATAGACCCGTGTTTGTGGGATAGAATTGGTCGTCCCTGCGACGCCACCGCCTTTTCCGCAGCACAGGTTCAATTCGCGCTGTTGCCCGGTTTTCTGGCCGAGGCGGGCCGCAGCCTGCATACCAAGATGAGCGATGACCGGATTGTGCTCAGTTTCTAGAATTGCGGCACCAACGGCGCTGTCCTGTCCCGGATTTCATCCGGGATAAGGCGAGTATTTTAGGAAATAAGAAGCCCGCGGCGGTTCAAGACCGCGTGGCACCTTTGCCGGTGACGAGGTATTTGAAGCTGGTCAGCTGTTCGGCACCGACCGGGCCGCGCGCATGCATCTTGCCAGTCGCGATCCCGATTTCGGCACCCATACCGAATTCGCCGCCATCGGCGAACTGGGTCGAGGCGTTGTGCATCAGGATTGCGCTGTCGAGTTGCGCGAAAAAATGCGCGGCAGCCTGATCGTCGGCAGTGATAATCGCATCGGTGTGGTTCGACCCGTAAGTCCTGATATGGTCGATCGCGGCATCGACACCGTCCACCAATTTGGCGGCACAGATCATATCAAGGAATTCCTGCCCGAAATCATCTGGCTTTGCTTTGGTCGTGCCGGGGATTTTTGCCAGATCGCCATCGGCGCGGACCTCGACCCCTGCCTTGATCAGCGCGTCGATCAGCAAGGACCCGTGCTGGGTATAGAACCGCCAGTCGATCAGCAAACATTCCATCGCGCCGCAGATACCGGTGCGGCGGGTTTTGGCGTTCAGCACGATTTCCAGCGCCATGGCAGGGTCCGCAGTGGCACCGACATAGATGTGGCAGATGCCTTCGAGATGGGCAAAAACCGGCACCCGCGCCTCGCGCTGCACAAGCCCCACCAACCCCTTGCCGCCGCGCGGCACGATCACGTCGATATGGTCGGTTGCGGTCAGCATGGCGGAAACGGCGGCACGGTCGCGGGTCGGCACAAGCTGGATTGCGGTTTCGGGCAGGCCCGCCTGTTTCAGACCTGTTTGCAGGCATTTGTGGATTGCAGTGGAGGAATGGAAACTTTCCGACCCACCCCGCAGGATCACCGCATTACCCGATTGCAGACAAAGCGCACCGGCATCGGCGGTGACATTCGGGCGGCTTTCGTAGATCACGCCGACCACGCCCAAAGGCGTGCGCACGCGGCGGATATGCAGGCCGCTGGGCATGTCCCATTCGGCAATCACCGCGCCCACGGGGTCGTGCTGGGCTGCGACATTGCGCAAGCCTTCGGCCATGGCGCGGATGCGCGGCTCGGTCAGGATCAGCCGGTCCATCATCGCGGGGCTAAGGCCCTTTTCTTCGCCGTAAACCTGATCTTCGGCATTGGCGTCGAGGATTTCCATGACATTGTCGCAGATCGCGTCCGCCGCACCGATCAGGGCGGCATATTTGCGTTCTGATCCAGTGGTGGCCAACACGGTCGCAGCGGCACGCGCATCGGTGCCAATTTTTGCCATCAGGGCAGGAATATCATTCATTGTCATATCCTCACATGACCATATCATCGCGGTGCACCAAAGCAGCGCGGCCTTCATAGCCGAGGATTTGCGCGATATCGCTGGACCTGCGACCCATGATCTGGCGCGCCTCGGCGCTGGTATAGCGGGTCAGGCCCTGCCCCAGATGTACGCCCGCCTGATCGGCGATGGCGATCACCTCGCCACGGCCGAAACTGCCGCTGATCTGGGTGACACCGGCGGGCAGCAGGCTTTTGCCGGACACCAACGCCGTACCGGCACCGGCATCCACCGTCACCGTGCCACGCGGTTTCATTGCGGCGATCCAGCGTTTGCGTGCGGCTTGCGGATCGGTTTGCGCAGTGAACCATGTGCTGCGCGCGCCAGCCGCAAGCGCCTTGAGCGGGTGCAGGTCGGTGCCAAGCGCAACCGCCATCGCGCAGCCGCCTTCTGTCGCGATTTTGGCGGCCATGATTTTCGTAATCATCCCGCCCTTGGACAGGGCGGATCCGACATCGCCAGCCATGCCTTCGATATCGGGCGTGATTTTGTCAACAATGGCAAGGTGTTGTGCCGTGCTATCAATCTTGGGGTTGCCGGTATAAAGCCCGTCGACATCCGACAAAAGCACCAGTTGATCGGCACCGATCGTCACGGCAACCTGTGCCGCAAGACGGTCATTGTCGCCATATCGGATTTCATCTGTGGCGATTGTGTCGTTTTCGTTAACAATTGGCACAACGCCGAAACCCAACATTGTTTCCATCGTCGCGCGAGAGTTCAGATAACGACGCCTGTCTTGCGAATCTTCAAGCGTAACAAGCACTTGCCCCGCGATGATGCCATGCGGCGCGAGGGCCTGCTCATAGGCCCGCGCCAGCCGGATCTGGCCAACCGCCGCCGCCGCCTGACTTTGTTCCAGCGCCAGCGCGGCCTGCGGCAACCCCAAAACACCCCGGCCCAAGGCGATAGACCCTGATGACACAAGAATCACATCCGCGCCGCGCGCCTTGATCTCGGCGACATCGGCGGCAAGCGATGTTAACCAATCTTGCCGCAAAGCCCCCGTCGCGGCATCCACCAGCAAGGCAGAGCCGATCTTGACCACCAGCCGTTTGGCATTGGTCAGGGACGCCATGCTTCGTCTTCCTCGGGCGCATCAGCCTTGCGATGGCGCAGGCGGTTATCGTCAATCTCGGACCGCAGCGCGCGCAGCACGTCGATGATCCCCTCGCGGCTGACACCG
Organism: Loktanella sp.; assembly: GCA_003551805.1. Lineage (GTDB taxonomy): Bacteria > Pseudomonadota > Alphaproteobacteria > Rhodobacterales > Rhodobacteraceae > Yoonia. Next base: position 13,569 of record PUNR01000274.1, on the reverse strand, counting down.
GACATCATCATCACAGGGCCGGTTGCGACCTCGGCCAATTCGTCACGCAGGAACACGCGTTCTTCGTCATCCAGCGTGTCGATCTTGTTCAACACGGTGATGCGCGGCTTATCGGCCAGTTCGCCGCCATATTGTTCCAACTCGTGGATAATCGTTACCAGATCGCCCGCCGGATCACCCGATGTACCATCGATCAGATGCAGCAGCACAGCACATCGTTCGACATGGCCAAGGAACATGTCGCCCAATCCGCGCCCTTCGCTGGCACCGGCGATCAGGCCGGGGATATCAGCGACGACGAATTCCACCTCGTCCACACCGACGACGCCCAAATTCGGGACCAAAGTGGTAAACGGATAATCCGCCACCTTGGGCCGCGCGTTGGATGTGGCGGCCAGGAAGGTGGATTTGCCCGCATTAGGCATCCCCAAAAGACCGACATCAGCGATCAGTTTCAGACGCAGCCAGATTGTGCGTTCAATCGCCTCTTGCCCCGGATTGGCGCGGCGCGGGGCCTGATTGGTGGCGGATTTGAAATGCAGATTGCCCCAACCGCCATTGCCGCCCTTGGCGATAACAACGCGCTGGCCCACCTCTGTCAGGTCGGCGATGACGGTTTCTTCGTCTTCGTCGATGATCTCGGTGCCGACGGGAACGCGCAGGATCTTGTCGTCGCCATCCTTGCCGGTGCGCTGGCTGCCCATGCCGTGCTGGCCGCTGCCCGCAAAGAAATGCTGCTGATAGCGGAAATCAATCAGCGTGTTCAGCCCGTCCACAGCCTCGACAATGACATCGCCGCCGTTGCCACCATCGCCACCATCCGGGCCACCATATTCAATGAATTTTTCGCGGCGGAACGAGATACAGCCCGCGCCACCGGCACCGGAGCGGATATAGACCTTGGCAAGATCGAGGAATTTCATTGGCTTTGGCTTTCTGGGCTGTTCAGCGCAGGCGATAGTCTATTGTGTCGCGCTTCTCAAGCCGTCCGGTGTGCACGGGTCAGGATCATGCGTTGCGATGTCACCGGCGCATCGGAGTTAGCAGGCGTGATTGTTTCGGTATGGGTGTCGGTAAACCCGAGCTTGGTCAGTATTGCCCGCGACGCCGCATTTCCGGCATGGTACCCCGAAACCACAGGGTCGTTGTAATGGGTGAAATACCATTCCACGACCGCATTTGCTGCCTCGGTCATCAGGCCCTGACCGTGATGCGATTGTGCCAGCCAATAGCCCATGTCGGGTTTGACTGAGATCACGCCGATAAGCCCCGCGCCCTGATCGATCGCCCAATGGGCGTCACCCGGATTGTGTTGCGCCATATCAATGAATTCGTCTGCATCCGCAAGCGTGTAAGGAAACGGCACCACCGACAGCCAGCGCGCAACGTCCCAATGGTTCAACGCATCGGTGATCGCGGCGCGGTCGGACCCGCGCAGAGGGCGCAGCATCAGCCGCGCAGTCTGCAAGGTCGGAACGGTCACTGCCCTGTCTTCAGCGTATAGGTCCATGTCGGCACCGTTGCCCCGCGCGCGACGGAAAACGCCTCTGCATCGCCTAGATAGTCGAAGCCACAATTCGTCAGCACGCGGGCGGAACCGGGGTTGTCCTGAAACACCTCGGCAAAGATGCGTTCGGATTGATGCGGGTTAGCGGCAATCAGGGCGCGCACGGCCTCTGACGCGTAGCCGGTGTTCCAGAATGCAGGCGCGATCCAGTAAAAGATTTCCGATTGCGCACGGTCCATGCGTTCAAGACTGATCAGCCCCAAAGCCTCTGCATGGCCAAGGGCGGAACCGTCAATGACCCAGATATCCTCTGTCCGGTCTGGCCGCAGGGCGCGGTCGATCATCGCCTCTACCGTGCCGGGGGGCAAAGGATGCGGCACGGACCGCGTGCCGCGCGCAACGCGGTCGTCACTGGCATACATGGCGATCAGGCCAGCATCCGATTTGCGACAAGGGCGCAAGGTGAAGCGATCCGATTGGATCACGTCTTGCACAGCTATTCCTTCGTGGATCATGTTTTCCCTCCTCGAAAACAAGCCAGGTTGGCGCAGTCTTAGTCCGACATGGTGGCGATTTTATGAACAAAAAAGAGGACCGGTTTACACCGATCCTCTCAAATGTCTGGATTGAGACTTTCGGCTTACTCTGCGGCCTCCGCCACAGGGAGAACCGAAATAAAGGTGCGGCCTTTCAGGCCCTTGTGAAACTTCACGGCACCTTCGGCTGTTGCAAAGATCGTGTGATCTTTGCCCATGCCGACGCCCATGCCTGGCCACATCTTTGTGCCACGCTGGCGCATGATGATGTTGCCGGGAATAACGGCTTCGCCGCCAAATTTCTTCACACCAAGACGACGACCCGCAGAGTCGCGTCCGTTACGGGATGAACCGCCTGCTTTTTTATGTGCCATCTCGTCTCTCCTTAAGCTTTGGACAGCTCGGTCGCTTGCGCGACCCAGTCATCACGTTCCACGCGACCACCCAGAGACAACGTCTCTTCGTAGCCAGCGATGTCTTCTTCACTCCAGGCGGCGATCTGCGCGTAGGAAGTGATACCTGCTTCATGCAGTTTCTTTTCCAGCGCCGGGCCGACACCCGTGATTTTCTTCAGGTCGTCGCCACCGGTTGCGGCGTCAGCCTTGGGGGCGGCAGCTTTCTTGCTGCCTGCGGCTGCCTTTGGCTTGGCGATGCCTTTGGGGTTCACGCGCGGCGTGATCTCCATCTTGATGCCGGCACCCGAAACGGCGGCCATGACGCCGGACTTGTCAGCGCCGGTTTCCAGAATGTCCGCGATCCGGACCAGTGTCAGTTGCTGACGGTGGCCTTTCTTGCGCTGGCTGCCGTGCTTACGACGGCGCTTGACGAAATTGATCGTCTTTTCGCCTTTGATCTGGTCGATGACTTCGGCCTGAACGCCGGCACCAGCCACCAAAGGCGCGCCAACAGTCGAACCGACCATCAGAATCTCGTTGAACTGTACCTTATCGCCAGCTTTTGCTGCCAGCTTTTCGACGCGCAATACATCGCCAGAGGCGACTTTGTACTGCTTGCCGCCGGTTTTGAGAACCGCAAACATATGATCTTCCTTCATTTTCCGCGTCGCTGAGGCCCCGGATCGTTCCGGCGTTTGGTACCTGTGGACTGCGCGCCCGTAGGCGTCATTTCGCATAAACCCCGACAAAACCCTTGCCGAGATGGCGGCTTATCAGTCCAATGCCCTTCTAAGTCAAGCCAAAAGAAGGTGAAAAAACCCATGCGCCCTGCCCTGTTGATTCCGCTTGTCCTTGCCGTCGCCTGCACGACGGACCCCAACAATCCCGGTGTGCCGGTGTTTACCCCGCTGACCGCAATGACCGACCCGGGCTATGCGCAAAAACGCGGCCAAGTCGAAATCATCGTCAAAACCGAATATGATGCGATCCGCCGTGACATAGACGCAGGCGGCGGGCCGGTACTGACCGCAGCGATGGATGCCGCGGGCATTCCCCCGCAAGACCGCCCGACACGGGTGATCCAGCTACAATCGGACCGGGGTTTGTTTGACGTCAACCCCGGCGCACTGGTCACCGCATTAATGGTCTTTGGCGGCTAGAAACCGCCCAATGCGCTGTCACGCTGTGCCACCAGATCCCAGAATGCCTTGGACCGCGAGATATCATTGGCAAGATCGGTTGGCACGCCGCGCGCGACCATCCGGTTATACAAATCCTGCGGGAAACCTGGCGACACCGACGGCACGCTGACCATCGGGTTGATATCGGCCGCGCGTCCGGCAGCATCGGGCGGGCAACCACGTGTTGGATCACCGCTTGGCGACCGGCCGTCAGCGCGCAGCTTGGCGACAGCCGCGAAATAAATGGCACATTCGTTGAACACCAACCGCTCCTGCCGCGGATCACCTGTCGGCAAAGCCGGATCAACAGAGGTCAGTGCCGTCTGCCCGCCACATGCAGCCAGAAAACCCAAAGCGATCACAGCGGATAATTTCAATTGCACAGCCCTGCTCCTTTATGCGTGATGGACCCGCACCATAGCCGTTCTGGCCACGATGCCAAGGTGACTTAAAGCTCCTGACTGATGATGAAGCCAGAAGCCGCCACCCCCAATTCGCGTGACACACGTTCGAAGGTTTGATCGAACGACGCGAACAAGGCCGCGGTCAGTTCGCGGCCTGGCGCGGTCTGTGTAAAGGCTGTCAGTTCTTGTAGTTCAGCATCGCTTAACGGCTCGTACGCCAGCATCAGAAAGGCATATAGCCATTCCGTCGTCGACGCCCTGATCTCTGGCTCCTGCGCCCAGACATCGGCTAACACCTCATCGGACATCACGCCCGGGATCGACGCACCACCCGACAACAACCCGGTGATAAAACCGTAATTGGAATTCAAGCCACCGACGACATTAGCCTCGATCAGGTCATTGGCCTTGATGAAGTCGGTGATCAGCTGCGCGCGCGTTGTGTCGTTTTGCAAGGCTTCGGCGGCCATATCCTTGCTGGCTTGTTCCAACGCCGGGTCCAGCATCGCCTCGCGCGCGCTGATTTCCAGCATGACGATCTGCTGACCGAGGTCAGTTTGATAAAAATCAAGCATCGGACCCACATTTTTGCCCTCTAAAGTGGCGACAAAGGCGCTGCGCATCTCGTCGGCCATCCGGTCGGGGGCGTAGACTTCGGCCACGGTCGCGGCCCAGCGGGGGTTCATGCCGGACGGAAACAGATCGCGCGCGATCGTTTCGCCGTATGCGGCCCCTTCCTGCCCCATCACGGCAATGATTTCAGGCAATCCCATGGCGTCGAAAAGGGCAGCAGCGTCATCCTGTGCGCGGCTGACAGTGGCCCACAACGACAAAGCCGCAACAAACGAGATGAACATAGCGCGTAACATAGCCAATCCTTTTGGATAATTCGTCTTATGCAGCACAAACCCTAATTTTGCGTCAATGCCCACGCAATTCTAAGTGAGCACGATTTCCCCTTGCGCCCGCCTTCGCCCCGCATTATTCCGCCCCCACCGCGGAGAGGTGCCGGAGTGGTCGAACGGGGCGGTCTCGAAAACCGTTGTGGGTGCAAGCCCACCCAGGGTTCGAATCCCTGTCTCTCCGCCAATTTACCATTTTATAGATTTGGACGTTGTCGGCACAGTCGTGCTGGCAATGACAAGGCGTCGGCACGCGGCAAAGGCACGCTGGTGCGCCCCCTTGCCGCGTGTTCAATCAGTCAGCGCGCCCTTGTACCAGGGGTGTCTTGGACCCGGGTGCAATTGCGCGGTTTACGAACACCAGCGCCAGGCCAAGCCCAAGCCCTACAAGGTCAGTCATCCAGCCGCCCGATATCATGCACAGCGCCGCAATCAGCAAACCGGTGCGCACCAGCGTTCCGGCGGACTTGCCCCATAGCCACGCTTGCACAGATGCCGCAAGGAAGAACACCCCGACCAGCGCCGTTGTCAGCGACTGCGCGATTTCGACCCATGGTGCGTTCATCAGCAGGGCGCTGTTATAAAAGAACATGAACGGCACAATGAAGGCGGCAAGCCCGATCTTGAACGATGCAAACGACGTGGCCATCGGGTCTGCCCCCGATATACCCGCAGCCGCATAACTGGCCAGCGCGACAGGCGGCGTGATGGCCGAAACAACGGCAAAGTAGAACACAAAGAAATGCGCCGTCAGCGGGTCGATTCCCAGCCGGATCAATCCCGGCGCCACGACCGATGCAGCCACAGCATAGGCTGCCGTGGTCGGCATGCCCATTCCCAGCAGGATCGCGATCACCATTGCGAAGAACATCGCCAGCAACTGGCTGACACCGGCCAGACCCAGCAGCAGGTTCGAGAACCGCGCACCGACACCTGTCAACGAGATCACGCCAACGATAATACCCGCGCAAGCACAAACCGCAATGATCTGGATCGACATGCTGCCCGCAATCTGGAACGCATAGACGATCGATTTCACGCCCATCCGGTAAGGGGTCAGCCAACTGACCACCGCTGCCGCCGCTGTCGCGTAGGTGCCTGCGCGGATCACCGAATATCCTGCGAACAATGCCGCGATCAGAATGATGATCGGCAGGAACAAGAAAATCTGCTTCATCATCGCCTTGAGCTTTGGCAATTCGTCGGCGCGCATCCCTTTCATCCCGATCCGTGCTGCGGACAGATCGACCATGAAATAGACGGACGCAAAATACAGGATCGACGGAATGATCGCAGCGATGGCGATTTCCTGGTAAGGAATCCCCGTAATCTCGGCCATGATAAAGGCGCCTGCCCCCATGATTGGCGGCATGATCTGGCCACCGGTCGAGGCTGCTGCCTCGATCGCGCCGGATGTTTTTTTGTCATAGCCGACCTTGTGCATCAAAGGGATCGTCAGACTGCCGGTCGATACGACGTTACCGGCGGATGTGCCGTTAATCATGCCCATCAAACCAGATGCAAAGATCGCCACTTTGGCTGGTCCGCCACGCTGCCTGCCAGTTAAGGCAAAAGCAAAGTTAATGAAGTATTCACCTACTTTCGAGGCCTGCAAGAAGGCCGCGAAAATAATGAAAAGAATGATATAAGTCGATGATACTGCCGTTGTTTGGCCCAGAATACCGACATCAGTGTAAACTTGGCTGAAAAACCGTTGCAGCGCGATGCGCGGCGAATTCAGCACGCCGGGCGCCAGATGGCCCAGCCAGACATAGGCCAGAAACACCCCCGCGATGATCGGCAGCGCGAGCCCCGTGACACGCCGCGTTAGTTCAAGCACCAGCGCCGTACCCGCCAGCCCGGCCAGCGATATACCCAGCGGCGCAAAGGATGTGCCCGTCGTGGCCCGAATTGGTGTGTTATATATCGTAATCAGGTAGCTCGCGACCGAGATGGCCGCCACCAGCAGCACCAGATCGGCCGGGTTGACACGGTCGCGCGGACGCTGATGAAACCACGACACCAAGATGGCACCGAAAGTCGCGACCAACAGCGGGACGCCGAACAGCCAACGTTCGTTAAATTGAATGGTCGGGTCCATGCCGTTCCAAGACGTGCCAGACGCGATAAGGCTTTGAAACCAAAAGGTAACGCCTAAAGAAAACAATGCGGGGATCATCAACGCATAGGCGCTGTACTTTAGCATCCGGTCGCGCATCGTTTCGGTGCGGTCGACAAAGGACGTGCCCGAAAACATCAAAAACCCAAGCCCGGTGGCCCCAGCGATATGGACGGTCCGGTAGGTCCATGATTCCATCGGCAGACGCGGCAAGAATGGCAAATTCACCATACCGCCTGTCATGTTGCGGATGGATAAGCCGTTCAGCGCTGCGATGTGAAAAAAGGCGTAGATCGCCAAAGCACCTGCGACAACCCAATAGAAAGTGCCGCTATAAAGACGCCGGTTATATTCGATGACCTCTTCGTCAGCGCCTTCTGCGACCAGCGGGCCGGTGTCATCATCCAATGCAGTATCTTTTGCAATGTCGGCCCTACTCATAAAGCTGTTCCCCCTGAAGAACATCGGGGCAGAGCCCCTGAATCAGCCGGATGTTAATCATCCAGTCTGGTAGAAAAGGGCCGGTGCTGTTCGCGCCGGCCCGGATTATGATTACTGCTTGATCATCTCAGCAGGAATATCAGCGCCGTTTTCGATGAACCAGCGCGCTGCACCCGGATGCCAAGGGATCACGGTGTTCTTGTCCCAGTTTTCAAAGACGGTCGTTTCAGCCGAGGAATGAACCTGCAGCATCCGCTCATTGTCTTCCATAATCACGCGGGTCGCTTCATAGACAAAGCTTTCCGGCAGATCACAATTGGCGATGGCAAAGTTCCACATCGACACAGCGCGCGCAGGCTCTGCCAGGCTTGCATAGGTGCCGGCAGGGATGTCGAAATTCGCAACAGGGAACAGCTCGGTCATCAAAGCCTGTTCTTCTTCGGTAAACTCGATGATGTTGACATTGGTTGATGCCTCAAGCTCCGCAACTTGCGGGATCGGCACACCGGCGGCAAAGCCGATAACATCGATCAAACCGTCCTGCATCTGGCCACCCAGGTCGTTCCAGCCGCCGTTGCGGCGTTCGAATTCGACCCCGAGAGCTGTCAGCATTTCAGGGAAATACACATCAGCCGTCGCACCCGAAGGCCCGAAACCGACGCGCGCGCCAGCCGGAATATCGCTGAGCGATGTAATGCCCGAGCTGGACAATGCTACGGCATGGAATGGCGTTTCATACATCGGGAAATGCGCGCAGACATTGGTCATTTCCAAACCGGGCGCGATCGGGCTTTCACCCGCGATGCTAACCTGCGCTGGACCCATAGTGGTCATGCCCAACGCGGCTTCGCCGGTATGGACCAGTGCCATGTTCTGCATAGGTCCGCCGGTCACTTCGGCGCCGCCGGTCACGCCAAGTTCTTCGGCGATCAGGTTGGCATAACCGGACCCGTAAACAAAGAAGGTCCCACCTTGCGATGCAGTGCCGACGGTAAAGCTGGTCGGCCAGCCGGTCCGGTCAACATCTTGCGCGAATGCTGGCACAGCGGCCGCCAGTGCAATTACAGATGTGCCAAGAATAGATTTGATCATCGAATTCCTCCCAGATGATTTAAGCCTTTGACGCGTCGCCGCGTTAACTGCGACAGTCGGTCAAAGCGTCTGACGAAAATAGCGTCTGGGCTGGTCGTGTCAAACGCTAAGCGGTGCAACATAGACTAATATTAACACATCGGAAACCTGAACAAATCTTGCAATAGCACGTTCCGCGTGAACCGACCTTAGCACAAAGCCGGTTCAGAAGTCTTCCCATCCGTCGGTGTTATGCACAGGCGCGCCACCCAGAGTACCTGTCATTGCGATAGGTTGCACAAGGGGCGGTTCAACCGGTTTCGCTTGCTGCACGCGCGATCTGGGTGATTGGAACATCATGACATTTTCCGAAACTGGCGCTGTCATACCGGCACGGCGGGTTTTGACGCCACCCAGCTGAAATTGTGCGACTAGGTCAGCAAGGCTGGCAGATTCAGCGTTCAGGGAATGGCTGCTGGCGGTCGATTGTTCCACCATTGCTGCATTTTGCTGGGTCACCTTATCCAGTTGGGTGACGCCAAGGTTGATTTCAGCAAGTCCTGTCGACTGTTCCTGCGCCCCTGCCGCAATTTCAGACACCAGACCAGCGATATGATTGATATGGGACGCGATATTCGTCAGAACATCACCAGCCTGACCCACCAGATTAACGCCAGCAACGACCTGATCCGAACTGCCTGCAATCAGTGATTTGATCTGCTTGGCCGCCTCGGAGGAACGTTGGGCAAGCGCGCGCACTTCGGATGCGACAACAGCAAAACCGCGCCCAGCGTCACCCGCACGGGCGGCTTCTACGCCGGCATTCAGCGCTAGCAGATTGGTCTGGAACGCGATGTCGTCAATCACACCGACGATCTGCGATATTTCGTCGGATGATTTTTCAATTGCGGTCATCGCTGTGACGGCTTTTTGGACCACAGGCCCGCTTGCGTCGGCGTCTTTGCGGGCATCTGCGACGATGCCTTCAACTTCTTTTGCACCACTCGCGGCGGAACGGACGCTGGCGGTCAACTGGTCGAGCGCGGCAGCAGTCTGTTCGAGGGTTGCGGCCTGATTTTCGGTGCGGCGCGACAGGTCGTCAGAGGCGATGCTCATTTCGTTTGCACGCTCGCGGATACCGACGGCACTGCTGACGACAGATCCAATGGTTTCATTCAGGTTGGCAACTGTGCGGTTATAATCATGCCGCAACTGTTCGTAGCTTTCACTAAACGGCCTGTCGATGGTGGCTGTCAGGTCACCGTCAGCCAGCGCGATCATTGCCCTGCTCAAGCGTTCGACAACTTCGGCCTGTTCCACCTGCACCTTCTGGCGTTCTTGTTCGGCGGCATCGGAGGCACGTAATTTGTCGCGCACATTGACCAGCACTTTTGACAATTGACCCAATTCATCGCCACGATCAGTGTCTGATACAGTCCCGCTGTAATCACGATCTGCAACGCGCAGCATGCCAAGCCGCAAACGGTCCAGCGGCAGTAAAACCGAACGTGCGGTTGCAACCCCCAACAGGATTGCGATCACCATCACCACTGCACTGATCAAAATCATCTTGTTGCGCATGGCGACAACGGGTTGCAACACTTCGGCAAGCGTTTTCTCACCGATGATGCGCCAATCGCGGTCCAGACCCGAAACATCTGCCCGTTCGACGATCGAAGCTGCACCACCGATGCCATTACCAACGACACCTTCCCCTGAGCCGGCATCATTCGCCAAGATATGCGGCAGATGGCTGACATCTTGTAGCAGCGTATGACCACCGGCAAACCGCGTATGACTGCGCGTCCGGCCATCAGTGCCAACCAGGTACAGCAAACCCGTGGCACCCAGACCACTGGCATTGTTCAGAATGGCATCAAACTGACTGGTCGACAATTGTACGGCCAGCACACCGGCCACCCCCCCTTCGGCATTCAGGATCTGTGCGGACAAAAACGACAAAACGTCGTTCCCGCGCGGGCCATATGGGGCAAAGTCGGTAAAACTGAACGCATCCCGCCCCCCGTCGCGTGCCGCGCGAAACGCATGCCCAAGGCCCGTTTCGCGAAACGTACCGGTTTCAAGGTTCGACCCAAAATCAGCAGCTTTTGTAACGGAATAGATCACGTCCCCATCTGGCGATACCAGAAAGATGTCGTCAAATCCTGTCGTTTCCAAGGTTTGGCGCAAGCCAGGATGGAAAGCCCCGTGTTGAAAGTTATAAGGTAAAGCTTCGGCGGCTTGATCAAGTAGATGCCGTTGTCCCACGGGGTTGGGGTTATTGGCGCCATAGGCTGCCTGCAACGACGCAGGATCCGTCATCAAGTGAAATGACGATCCTAGCGCCTGCGCCGCACTTAGCGTTGCAGGGCTTGCTACGAGATTGCGCAGGTCGATTTCCAGCGTTGCAAATAGATTTTCTAATGCCTGACCGCGTTCATCAATCAGGATATCAAAGCTGTGCTGTGCTTGGGTCACCATGCTGCGCCGCGAATCGGCATAGCCCAAAACTGCCACCGTCAGGGATGACAACAGGCATAATCCCGCAATGATTACAGGCAGTTTCAGTGAAAATGGTATCGCGTTAAGCTTGCGCATCTGGGCCTCTTGCAGCAACAGTTTCTGTCGCAGCCACCATGGCGCAGGCCAATTAAGATAGGTTTAAGCCCCGCCCACTATTTTTACCCCCCATCGGCAAGACCCAGCAATGCACGTGCGGTCACCGTGTCAGCGACAGGCCGTTCATGACGTTCACACAACGCCACGACCCGCTGCACCAGCGCTGCGTTCGACGCAGCCAGCCTGTCGCGGTCCAGCCGCACGTTATCTTCCAGCCCGGTGCGCGCGTGCCCGCCCGCAGCGACCGCCCATTCGTTCAGCGTGATCTGGGCCGCGCCGATCCCTGCGGCGCACCAGGGTGCACCCGGAAACAGGCGGTTGACGGTTTGCACATAAAAATCAAATACATGCCTGTCTGCCGGCATGGCATTTTTCACGCCCATGACGAATTGGACATAAGGGGTATCGGTGATCTGGCCCTTTTCGTACATTTCAGCAGCCTTGAGGATATGCGACAGATCAAAGGCTTCGACCTCTGGCTTGACCCCGTAGGTCTGCATTTCCGCCGCCAGCCAATCGACCAGATCGGGCGGGTTTTCGTAAACACGGGTGGGGAAATTGTTGGACCCCACCGACAACGACGCCATGTCAGGGCGCAAGGGCAACATGCCCCCCCGCACCTTGCCCGCGCCCGACCTGCCACCTGTCGAGAATTGGATAATCATGCCGGGGCAATGCTTTTTCAGCCCCTCTTGCAAGGCAGCAAACTTTTCGGGATCGCTGGAGGGTGTTTCATCATCATTGCGCACATGAGCGTGGACGATGCTGGCGCCAGCCTCGAATGCTTCTTGTGTGCTTTCGATCTGTTCGGCCACTGTGATTGGCACGGCAGGGTTGTTGGCCTTACGCGGCAGCGACCCGGTGATCGCCACGCAGATGATGCAGGGGTTATTCATGTCACTGGCGCCAGTACGAAATCATGGATCACTTCATAAAACGGGCCTGCCTGACCCTCGGTGCTGATCCGGTCGGGGGCGGTGATATGGCGGAACTTGGCCATCAGGCTTTGCTTGACGCCAAAGACGGCATCGGTGTGGATGTATTCATCATCAGGATCGAAAATATGGGTGACAAGGGTTTCAAAACCCTCTGCCTCAATAATGTAATGCAGATGCGCGGGCCGGTAAGGGTGCCGCCCCAGCGCCCCCAGCAAATTACCGACAGGTCCATCATCGGGGATCGGATAAAAACGCGGCTTGGCGCCCCAGAAATGATAGCTGCCGTCAGCGCCGGTCCGGAACACGCCGCGCAGGTTGAAATCGGGCTGGATGCCTTTTTGTTGCACGTCATAAAAGCCGTCGTCATTGGTCTGCCAGACATCAATCTTGGCCCCCGCAATCGGGTTGCCGTCGGTGTCGAGGATACGCCCTTTGACCAGCATCGGCTCGCCTTTGCCATCCAGACAGATATTCGCGCCCATCGGTTTTTCGGGTGCATCTGCCACATGGAAAGGTCCCAGCACGGTGCTTTCCGACGCGCCGGATGGTTTGCGATTGTTGATTGCATCAACCAGCATCGACACGCCCAAAACATCCGACAGCAGGATAAATTCCTGCCGCCAATCGTCGGATTTATGTCCTGTTTCGGTTAGAAACAGGATCGCTTGCATCCATTCGTCCTGCGTTGGCTCAATCTCTTTGACGGCTGCGTGCAAGTGGCGGGTGATAACCTCCATCACCTCGGCAAGCCGTTTATCTTTGGCCTGATCGTTCCGGCTGATCACAACATCGGCGGAGTTTTCTTCGGTAAAATAGCCCTGTTCGGTCATGCCGCACCTTTGACACTGGCGGCCTCGGCCGGTTGCAGGATCGCCGTCATCACGCGGCGCAGTTCAGCGGCGGGGTTCGCCACCATTTCATCCACGCGCCAAGCGACGTGATGGTCGGGGCGCACCAGCACGCAGCCGCTGTCACGGATATCGCGCACGCGCGCCCAGTCGCCGGTATGGTCCTGAATCGCGCGGCGGGGGCCGATTTCATGGACCTTGATGGTCAGGCCCAGTTCACCGCCCACCGTGCTGGCAGCGTCATTCCACGCCTCGCCGCCGATGCCGGTCAGCAGGGTGAAGGTGCCATGGCCGGTCAGGTCGAGCGTTGACAGCTTCTCGCCCGTGGGCGTGAACACCCATGTATGCGGCAGGCGCGCGCCAGGCCATGTGGTGGGGTGGTAGTGCAATTCCTCGTCCATCGCGAAAGGCGGCTCCAACTGACCATCCGTCACCACAGCGTCGGACCGGTAGCGCTGGTTCATCTCGACCCCATGGCAGTCGAATTCGTATTTCTTGAAGGCAATCGCATCGCGCAGCGCGGCACGCTGTTTTTCAGCCGCAGGGCCGCTGGCCGTGCGGGCATCCATGTTTTTCTGCATCTTCACCGGATCGACCGACCCTGTCAG
>PUNR01000273.1 GCA_003551805.1 Loktanella sp. | reverse complement strand
CATTATCGTTCAGGATCACGAACAGCCGCCGCCCTTCGGACCCTGCGTTGTTCATCGCCTCGTAAGCCATGCCCGCGCTGATCGATCCATCACCGATCACGGCAATCGCGTCGCCCGTGGGCATACCCAGATCACGACCTACGGTGAACCCAAGGGCGGCAGAAATCGAGGTGCTGGAATGGGCCGCGCCGAACGGGTCAAATTCGCTTTCGGCGCGTTTGGTGAAACCGGACAACCCGCCTTCCTGCCGCAGGGTGCGGATACGGTCGCGCCTGCCGGTCAGCACCTTATGGGGATAACATTGGTGGCCCACGTCAAAGATCAGCTTGTCACGCGGGGTGTCGAACACCGCGTGGATGGCGACGGTCAGTTCGACCACACCCAGCGATGACCCAAGATGCCCACCAGTTTCCGACACGGCCGAGATCACCTCGGTCCGGACATCATCGGCAAGGCTGGTCAGTGCCGCATCACTCATCCGGCGCAGATCGGCGGGGCCAGCGATACTATCCAGAAACGGGGTATTGGGGCGATGGGTCATGACGGCACCTTTGCAATAAAAAAGCGTCGCAAGTGGGGTGAACCGCTTGCGACGCTAGTCTCCTGTAGCCAACAGGAAGGGAACTGGGGCTTTGGGCCCCAATGACGGACCGACCAGGGAAAGGTGATCCGACAGCGAAGGATCAGGCAAAGCGTCGCGTCATGCCTGACCCAATGGTGTATCAGTCGGCGATGGCCGGTGCGGCATCGTCCATGGCATCATCTTCTGCCACAGGGTCATCCGCCACAGGATCGGCAACCATCTGTACCGCTGGTGCGGGCCGGTTGATCGGATCGGCAGCCATACGCGCCTCTTCCGGCAAGGCCCGACCGATTGCGGCGAAAGCAGCTACAAAGAACCACATCGCCAGAACAACGATCGCCGCATAGCCCGCGCCTTTGAGCATCAAAAAGGTGATGTCGGCGGTCAATCTGGTTTTCGTGTTCATCTCGAGGATGTTGTCGTTTTTCATTGTCTCTCTCCTCAGTCTAAGGGCGCATAGCCGTGGATTTGTGCCCAGACGAACCAATTGTCCACAACCGTGCCGGACAGCAGGATCCCGATACCACCTGTCAGCGGTGTGAGAACTGCAAACCACCAGGCCCAGCGATGGATACCTTCCATCGTGGCGTTGAAGCCCATGGTCCAGCGCCAGAACAAGGCGGCCCGTTCGGATGCCGTGCCACGATCAACGATCTGTTCGATCTCGCGTTCACCGCCAAAGCGGCTGACCGCAAGGATCGTTGCGCCGTGCATGGCGAACAGCAAAGCCGAGCCATAAAGGAACACGATCGAAAGCGCGTGGAACGGGTTGTAGAACAGGTTGCCATGCGTGATCGAGAACAGGTTAGTCCAGTCCAGATGCGAGAAGATACCGTAAGGGACAGCCTCGCTCCATGATCCGAGCAGGATCGGACGGATCAGGTTCAGCACAAAGATCAACCACAACAGCGCGGCAAAGGCATAAGCCACATGCAGACCCATCCCCAGCGCCTTGGCGCGGTTATAGGTACGGATCCACCAAGCGCAGCAACCGACCAGAAAGAAGAAGCTGGCGATCAGCCACCATCCGCCTTCAGCAAGCGGCGCAAAGCCCAAGCCATATTGTGGTCCCGGTGGTTCCAGCGACAGCCAGAACAGGTCGCGGAAGAACAGACCCGGGCTATAATCGACCTGCGCCCAGAAATTCATCCCGATAATGAAGAACCATGCCGCAAAGCCGATGACAGCGACAAGACCGTAAGCCCCAAGATGGACAGGACCTACCTGAGCATTGCCGAACAAGCCGAACAGGGTGGAAAAACGTGCGCGCTTGGTGCGTTCGCTCATCGTGGTGGCATCTGCCATCACCCCCATCTCGGCGGGGCCCTGAACTTGGACTTGCGTGAAGATATTCTGATATTCAGCCATTTTTCATACCCTCCTACAGGTCTACCCACCAAGGCAGTTCATAGTACCAATCCCACCAGACGATCCATTCTTCGAACCAGATCGTGCCGGAAATGACGATACAAACCGCGCTCCAGAAACCGGCCATAAGTGCCAGAAACAAGCCCAGACGGTGGATGCCCAGTGGCCCGATCGAATAGCCGATCAGATCGCGGAAATACGTGTCTTCATGATCGGGCGATGCGATGGTTTTGGCACCCTTGCTGGGGTTGACCGCCGACAGAACCAGCGACCCGTGCAACGCAAGCGCCACAGCCGTGATCCAGAAGAAGCTGATCGCCACCATATGCGCAGGATTGTAGTGGAAGTTGCCGTAAGCATAGCCCACGTTGTTCACCCAATCGAGGTGGCTGAAAATCCCGTAAGGAAAGCCATGCCCCCAAGCGCCCATCAGGGCCGGGCGAATGATGACCAGCGTAACATAGGCGAAGATCGCGACACCAAAGGCGAAAGGCACATGATAGCCGATCCCCAGTTTGCGGCAGATTTCAACTTCACGCATCATCCAGCCGACGAAAGCGCCGACCGCACACAGCGTGATAATCTGCCAAAGGCCCCCGTCCAGCAATGGTGCGGCACCAAGGCCGTATTCCAATGGTGGCGGGTTGATGGAAATCAACCACGGGTTCCATGTCGGGCCTTGGCTGGCCCCGTAAAAAATCAAAATCGTCCCAAGGACGGCGAAAAAGAACGTCACGACTCCAAAGAAGCCAACGTAAAATGGCCCCACCCAGAAGTCGAACAGATCTCCGCCTACCAATGTCCCGCCACGGACCCGGTATTTTCTTTCGAAGCTGAGCTGTGCCATCTTCATAACTCCATATGTCTACAGGCCCTGCATCCCCGTTCGGGTGCGCCCTGTGATCGTCGATGTCGATGTTTGCCGCGGGCGGATCAAAGTTCCGCCCGTAGCGATATTAAGCGAAAAGCCTGATCAGCCGCCAAAGGCGCGCTGGAACCAGTTTGTGCTTTCATTGCTCAGCAGGACGAGGTGAATCATCGCCGCCAGCAGGAAAAGAAACACGCCCTGTGCAACGAAAACGCGGCGTGGATCGAAGATCAGCCAGATTTTGTAAAATTGTGCCATTCTGTGTGTTCCTTTTAAGACCAGTTGAACCAAGGAAGCCGGATATACGTCAGGATATGCGCAACGACAGCGACGATCGTGAAGATCGTGAAGCCGCTCATATATACTGCGTGCAGCTCTTGGGCCTGCTCATCAGTGAGACCTGTGAAAGAAAGGTCAGTCTTGTCAGCCATGTTTTGTCTCCAAAAATAAGTGCCGACACCGCGCACCCCCCGCGGCCGGGTTACGACAGAAGCTCTTCCTCTGCCCCAATCCGTCATCCCGGGGGGGAATGACGAATGTCTCGATGCCCTTTTCAGGACAAATGTCGTGCCACCGTGTCATCCGTTGAAGATGTGCGGTGTGATGATCCGGGCCTGGGTCCAGGCCTTGGCGATCGGCCCGTGTTCGGGCAGTTCCATCCGGCGTGCGGCAAACAGCAGCCATGTCAGGATGGCCAGCGGCAGCGTCGCCACAAAGATCAGCGCAAAATAGGCGTAATATTCACGCTTGGGGGCCGCATGCCGTGTCCGGGCAATCGGTGCGTCTGTTGTAAAATCAGTCATTTGCGTCCTCCAGGGGATGGTTGCAGTGTTTCGACGGTCTCCAGCACGACCCTGTCGTTACCGGCGTCGAGCGCCGCCCGCTCTGCGGCATCGCGCAGGGACTTGGCGGCGGAAATACGTGTCAGGATTGGATGTGTCGCCACGATCTCGTCCAGTTTGGCTTGTGCATCCGCATCCCAAGGGAAATCGCGGCGTAAAGGCGTCAGCGTGGCATCGGTTGCATCCATATCGGTGCCCAGCGGCAGGATATGGAACAGCGCATCAAACAGTCCGTTGCAGACCTCTTGCAGCACATAGGTCGCACCGGCATAGCCCATGAACGGCGTGCCAGTCGCGCGCCGGATCGCAGCGCCGGGGAAACTGGCGGGGATGAACACAGGGCTTGGCCCATGTCCGGCCTTCATTTCGGCCAGATACATTTTTTCGTTGATCGACCCCATGACGATCAGCGGGCGTTTGCTATGCAGCAGGGCGCGCACTTCGTCATTATTGGTCTTCTTGCCGCGACAGCGTGCGACGGCAAAGGCACAGGGAAAGCCCAGATCACCCTCAAGATAATGCCGGATCCCGCGGGCATAGGTTTCATTCGCGACAATGGCGAATTCCGCCGTTGCAAAGAAATCCTGTGTGACTGACCGCCACAAATCCCAGACGGGTTTGATGGTCGAATGCTTCTCGCGCTCGATGAACGGTTCAGGGTCCAGCCCCGTCAATTCACCCAGCTTGCGCAGGAATTTCGTGGTGGAATCAATGCCGAAGGGCGCTTGCAAATAGGGCTTGTTAAGCACCTCACAAAGGCCACGACCAAATTCGCGGTACATGCAGATATTCACATCCGCATTCACCAGATTGCGCATCTCGGCCACATGGGCGCCCAAAGGCATCACCATATTGACCTCGGCCCCGATCCCTTCGATCAGACGCCGGATCTCGGCCAGATCGGATGGCATGTTGAACGCGCCATACATCGGACCCAGAATGTTGACGCGGGGCGCATCGCCCTCGGCGCGCTTCTTTTCTGGCGGCATCCGGCCTTTGGTCATGCCGAATTCGGTGAAAATCCAGGTCATCGCGCGGTCGGCGGCTTCCCATTGATCCTCGTCAATCGTGCGCGGCAGGAACCGCTGG
Organism: Loktanella sp.; assembly: GCA_003551805.1. Classification (GTDB taxonomy): domain Bacteria; phylum Pseudomonadota; class Alphaproteobacteria; order Rhodobacterales; family Rhodobacteraceae; genus Yoonia. Next base: position 948 of record PUNR01000273.1, on the reverse strand, counting down.
ATATTGGTGCCTTGCGGTGTGACACCACCACCGATCATCTCGGCAATCGACCCGGTCACAACAACGGCAGGCAAAGCCGGATCCAGCACATCCCACGCGCGTTTCATCGCAGCCTCGGTGCCTTCGCCCATCTCAGTTTCACCCAGGCCGGTGACGACAATCGGCAATTCATGCGGCGGCAGCCCGTCAGTATAATGCAGCACCGACGTCACCGGCAGGTTTTCACAACCGACAGGCCCGTCGATGACGACCTGCAATCCTTTGACAGCACAGAACGCATAAACCGCGCCCCAATACCCACCTGCCCGATCATGATCCATAATCAGCATGCCGCACCCCCCATCGTCCGAGCCCAAATATCCCGGGGGAGCGAAGCGGGGGCAGAGCCCCCTCCAACATATGCTACAAGCGCCATCATATCATCTGCTCCGCCGCAGCCGCACGCGCCTGCTTGTCGAGCTTTTTCTGATGCATCGCACGGAAATCGGGGCGCAGGTTGGGCGCGCCTTCCCAGACACCTGCGGTATCGCCATGACCCACGCCTTCGAAAAAGGCGCGCATCGTGTCCATCTTTTCCTTGCCCGCAATCGCCGCATTGACGACTTGCGCCAGCGATCCGGCACCGGCTGGCCCCATCAGGGGCCGCGCGGAAATCAGGTTGGTGAAATAAAGCGCTGGTGTGCCGCGTTCCTTGGCGTGCTGGACCACAGGTGTGGTGCCAATCGCCAGATCGGGGTTGATCGCATCCACAGCCGCCAGATCATCCTCCAGCGAGGCGCGGTATTTCACCTTCACCCCACGGCTTTCGAGCCATGCGGCATCTTCGGCGGACCACGGTGTTTTCGGACAGGCGGTGCCAACATAAGGCACATCCGCGCCGCTTTCGATCAGTAGACGGGCAACCAGCAGTTCGGACCCTTCATAGCCCGACAGCGTCACGGTGCCTTT
>PUNR01000385.1 GCA_003551805.1 Loktanella sp. | reverse complement strand
GCAGGATAGACCCCCGCCAGTGGCGCCAGTTCACGCGACAAAGTGGTTTCATCCAGCATGAACACGATCACCGACAGCCTCGGGTCGGTGCCATAGGCATCTAGCAAAGGTTTGAGATTGCGCACGAAATCAGTGCGCGTCGGGATATCGAAGCCTTTGTCGCGCCCAAATTGTGCGAACATGGGCGCTGAATGGTTGCGCCATGCACCGGCGTGGATCTGCAGGACAAGGCCGTCATCCACGCTCATCCGGGCCATTTCAGTCAGCATCTGGCCGCGAAAGGCATCGGCCTGTTCCGGCGTGGCGCGGCCCGTCTTGACGATATCGAACAATGCGGCCGCATCTTGCGCCGACATATTCTCAGTGCGCGCAGTCGGGTGGCCGTGATCGGATGATGTGGCCCCAAACCCGATGAAATATGCACGCCGTGCGCGGTGGGCGGCCAGATATCCGGCCCATGTCATGGTGTCTTCGCCTGTCAATTCACCCAAGTGGCGCAAGTTCGCGACAAAGCCGTCAAATTCAGGATCAACTACAGCATCTGGACGATAGGCGGTAATAACCCGCCCCTTCCAGTCGCTGTCACCGATCACCTTATGCCACCGCAAATCGTCAAGCGCGCTTTCAGTCGTGGCCAAAACCTCGATATTGAACCGTTCAAACAAGGCTCTGGGCCGGAACGCGGGCTGTGCAAGCTTGTCGTTGATCCGGTCATACAGCGCATCGGCATTCTGCGCGGTAAGCCTTTCGTGGATATCAAAGACATCCGCGAACGCATGGGTCAGCCACAACCACGACGGTGTCCCGCGAAGCAGATGAAAGTTCTCGGCAAACAAACGCCAGATCGCCCGCCCGTCTTGCTGCGCTGTACTGCCGTCAGCCCGCGGCACGCCCAAAGCATCCAGGTTGATACCTTGTGAAAACAGCATGCGGAAAACGTAGTGATCCGGCGTGACGAACAATTGCGCAGCATCGGCAAAGGCGTTGTTTTCGGCAAACCAGCGCGGGTCGGTATGGCCATGCGGGCTGATGATCGGCAGATCACGCACCTGATCGTAAAGGGCGCGCGCCAATCCACGTGCGGCCCCCTCAAGCGGGAAAAGGCGGTCTGGATCTAGCAGCATGAATGCCCCCCATGAATTTTAGCAGCCTCCCCGCCGCTTCGGATAACCTAATATTCTAGTTGATCAACCTTGTCAACGCGCGTTGTTTCGCGTTAAACTGGATACAACACCAGAACCGGAGACCCTTGCACATGGCAGCCTCAATCGCGTTACGGGCTTTGACCCCGCCGGAACGGCCTTCGATCGCAGATCAGGTATTTGAGACTTTGCAGGCTGGCATCCTGTCGCTGGAACTGCCACCCGGCGCCAAGCTGTCCGAGGTTGACGTGGCCAGCCAGATGGAAGTGTCACGCCAACCCGTGCGCGATGCGTTCTACCGTTTGTCGAAACTGGGCTTCCTGGTGATCCGCCCGCAGCGTTCCACCACAGTCAGCCTGATATCGGAGGCAGCCGTGCTGCGCGCCCGCTATATCCGCACCGCGCTAGAGGTTGAAAACGTCCGGCTTGCCGCCGAACGCCTGACGGATGCCGATCACAAAGCCTTAGCCGACTTGCTGACCGCACAAGAGGCCGCACATGCCGAGAAGGACAAGCGCTTGTTTCACCAGCTTGATGACCAGTTCCACCACGAAATCTGCCAGCGGTCCGATGTTGGTTTCGCGTGGGATCTGATCAACGACAACAAGGCACATATGGACCGCGTGCGGATGTTGTCACTTAGCTTTGCTTCACCGCAGGTCATCAAGGACCACCGCGATATCTTTGATCATCTGGTCCAGCGCGACGCTGCGGGTGCGGCCGATGCGATGCGGCTGCATCTGTCGCGGATCAGTGATCTGATCGCACTTCTACGGTCAGAGAAACACGCTTGGTTCGAAAGCGAGACCGACGCATGACCAAGATTGTCGCCATCGGCGAAGCGATGGTTGAACTCGCCCCTGCCGGCGGGCCGGATATGTATCGCGCAGGCTTTGCCGGTGATACGCTTAACACGGCGTGGTATCTGCGCAAACTGATGCCGAAAGCGGACCAGATCGCATATTTCACCGCTGTCGGACATGATGCAATGTCAGGCAAGCTGCTCGCATTCATTGATGCGGCGGGCCTGGTCACCAAATATATCGACCGGCGCGATGACAGTACTGTCGGTCTTTATATGATAAGCCTGACCAATGGCGAACGCAGTTTCAGCTATTGGCGCGGGCAAAGTGCCGCGCGCCGGATGCTTGAAAGCGACACCGCTTTGCGCGCGGCCTTGCAGGGTGCCGATGTCGCCTATCTTTCTGGGATCACGCTGGCCATTCTGCCCGACCCTGACAGAGCAAGGCTGCTGGATGTCCTGCATGATTTCCGCAGCAACGGTGGCAAGGTGGTGTTTGACCCCAACCTGCGCCCCCGGCTGTGGCCTGATACAAAGACTATGACCAACGCGGTTATGCAGGCGGCCAGCCTGACGGATATCGTGCTGCCATCGTTCGAGGATGAGGCAGCCTGGTTCAATGATCCTGCGCCAGAAGCCACGGCAAACCGCTATCGCAATGCCGGTGTTGATATAGTCGTGGTCAAGAACGGACCGGATCAGATGCTTGTCGCAGCGACTGATCAGTCCTTCACCGTTGCACCGACACGCATCACGGATGTGGTGGACACAACCGCTGCAGGTGACAGCTTCAACGCAGGATTTCTGGCAAGCTATCTTGGAAACGGCAATCTGGAACAGGCTTGCGTGGCCGGGGCGGGGATTGCGGGGCAAGTGATCCGGCAGATTGGTGCATTGGTAGATGTGCAGACAGAGTTGGTGACGGACAGGTAAAAATAGCCCGACCGCGCCAAAGCTAGATTGGTATACCAGTTCAACGCTTATGGGTGTCTGCGCGGGCGCCATGCAGCATCGCAGGTCACGATCTGATGCCGCCCAGCTTTTCCAGCGCGCCGAACAACAAAAGGCTCATCCCTGCCAGACAGAACAAGGCAGCAAACATCAGATCGGTTTGTCCGCGCCCGTTCGCCATCAGCATCAGATACCCCAGCCCCCTTGACGAACCCACCCATTCGCCAATGATGACAGCAAAAGGCGCATAAACAACAGCCAGACGCAGACCCGACAAAAGCGCAGGCAAGGCATGTGGCACCTGTAGCAGGAACAGACGCCGCAAAGGTGTAGCGCGCATCATCAGTGCAAGATCGGCCAGCGGTGCTGGAAGGCGCATCAACCCGTCAAAGAAGGCCGATGTGACCGGAAAATAGATCACCAGCATGACGACCACGATCTTTGACGCCGCCCCATACCCCAGCCAAAGCGTCAAGATCGGCGCAAGCGCGAAGACAGGCACGGCCTGCGCAAAGATCAGCACAGGGCGCAGCATCAGCCGCGCGCCGGGTGACAGCGCAAGGTTCAACGCCGTAACAACGCCCAGCGCAATCCCTGCCGCCAGTCCAGCCAGCAGATTGACTGCCGTAAAGCGTGCATGTTCCCACAAAAGGGCGGCATTGTCCCAAAGAGCAGCCCCCACCCGCAGCGGACCGGGCAGGATGAAACGAGGCACACCGCTGACCCAGACCACCAGCTGCCAAAGCGCCAGCGCAAAGCCAAGCGCAATCAGCGCGCGGATAGGTGCATAATTCAGCCAGCGCATGCCATATCCTGATGTAACCGCGACAGCAGCGCGGCTTGTGCGGCCAGAACCTCTGGCGTGCGAAAATCGCGTGGGGTGGTGGTTTGGGGCAGTGCAATATCCTGTGCCCCCTGCGGCCCCAGCAGCCATGCGCGATCTGACAGGCGGACAGCCTCTAGCGGGTCGTGGGTGATCAGGACAACGGTGCGTCCCTTCAGCAGACGCGCGGCCAGATCCTGCATTGCCAGCCGGGTCAGTGTGTCAAGCGCCGAAAAGGGTTCATCCAGCACCACAATCGGTGCCTTTTCAATCAAGACGCGCGCAAGCGCGACCCGCTGCCCCTGCCCACCTGACAGATCAGCAGGCAGACGATGTTCCAGCCCTGCCAGCCCCACCTGTTCCAACAGCGCAAGAGCGCGGGCGGTATCGGGTTTTTCACCCCGCAAGCGGGCACCGATGGTGACATTCTGCACCAGATTTGCCCAAGGCAAAAGCTGCCCGCCCTGCGCCATCAGCGCGACACGTTGGGCCAGCGGCTGCCCGTCATCGGTGGACAATGCACCGTCCAGCCGCTGCGGCCCCGGCAAGCCCGCGATCAGCCGTGCGATGGTGGATTTGCCTACCCCTGAAACACCCAGCAGGCAGCACCAGCGCCCGGCAGGCATGTCCAGCGCAAGATTGCGGATCAGGGGCGTGTCACCGATCCACAAATCGCCTGTCATGCTCAGGGCGGTCATGCGCCGTTCAAGCCCATCTGCCAGAAACCGACCTCTAGGCGGGTCGCCGTAGCAAAACGCTGCGACAGATGCCGCGCGCGCGGCAGGCTGGCCCAGTCCTGCCCCAACCGATAAACCAGCGCATTGTCGATCAGCACGCCAACATCGTAGCAAAGTTTCTGATAATCCTGACCTGCATAGGTGTCGATCCAGTCGGCATACGGCCCTCCGCTACCTTTGAGCCTTGCGCCGATCTCTCCATAGCCCAACACACAAGGCGCAAGCGCTGCCATCAAGTCCAGAAAATCGCCTGAATAGCCAGACTCCAGCACATACCGCGTATAGGCAAGGTTTGCTGGCGCTTCCTCGGTTGTTTCCAGCGTCGTCTTGTCGATCCCTGCATCGGCGCAGATTTGCACGTGCAACGGCATTTCGTGATGGGCCAATGCCTGCACGGTGGCAGCCGCCGCCTGTATTTCAGCCAATGTCGCACCTTTGGTAGCGGCCAAGGCCCATGCGCGGGTGAAATGGATCAGAAAGATGTAATCCTGACGCAGGTAGTGCAGGAAATCCGCGCGCGGCAAGGTGCCGGTGCGCAGGCCTTCGACAAATGCGTGCTGGGTGTAATCCGCCCACTCTGGCGCTTGATCGCGCCAAAGGGCGAACGCCTTGCCATAGTCGGGCGCCGTCACTGTGCGGCCTCGGCGGTCACGTCTATCGCCAGATCAACGACTGAAAGCCCGCCTGCTGTCGCACCACGTTCGGCCAGAAACGCCTCGAAACGGGCATAGCGTCCGGCGTCCATTGCAGCGGGCCGGGTGGCAAAGCGCGGCCAGGTGTCAGCCCAGGCAAGGGTGTTAAGGTCGGTCTGCAATTCGGTGGCAGTGGCGGCGAACATGTCCCATGCGGTATCAGGGTTGTTCAGGATATAGCCTGTCGCGCGTTCGGTCGCGTCCAGAAAACGTGCAACAACGCCCGCATTCATACGGTCGGGATTGGCGATATAGATCAGTTCGTCATAGGACGGGACACCTTCGGATTCAGGATAGAAACAGCGCCCGGTCATGCCTTCCAGCGTCAGTTGGTTAAGCTCGAAATTCCGAAACGCACCGATCACCCCATCGACCTGGCCAGACATCAGCGCAGGCGAGATTGACCAACCGATATTGATCTGTTCGACATCATCCGGTGCCATGTCATGATGCGCCAGCATCGCATCCAGCATCACTTCTTGCACACCCGCGACAGCAAAGCCGACCTTGGCCCCGCGCAAGTCTGTCATGCTTTGGATCGGACCATCTGCCAGCACGACCAGACATGTCAGCGGCGT
>PUNR01000171.1 GCA_003551805.1 Loktanella sp. | reverse complement strand
CTGATGCTGGACATGACGCTGCGCGATCTGGAACGTATCCTGTACTTCGAAAACTACGTTGTGATCGAACCTGGCCTGACTGACCTCACCTATGGTCAGTTGATGACCGAGGAAGAATTCAACGATGCACAAGACCTTTACGGCATGGATGCATTCCAGGCCAATATTGGTGCCGAAGCGATCCGCGAAATGCTGGCCCAGATTGATCTGGAATCCGAAGCTGAACAGCTGCGCGCCGACCTAAAAGTGGCGACAGGTGAACTGAAGCCCAAGAAGATCATCAAGCGTCTGAAGATCGTCGAGAACTTCCTTGAATCCGGCAACCGTCCGGAATGGATGGTTCTGACCGTGATCCCCGTGATCCCGCCAGAACTGCGCCCGCTGGTGCCGCTGGATGGTGGCCGCTTTGCGACCTCCGACCTCAACGATCTGTATCGTCGTGTGATCAACCGCAACAACCGTCTGAAGCGCCTGATCGAACTGCGCGCGCCCGACATCATCGTGCGCAACGAAAAGCGTATGTTGCAGGAATCCGTCGATGCGCTGTTCGACAACGGTCGCCGTGGCCGCGTGATCACGGGTGCCAACAAGCGTCCGCTGAAATCCTTGTCCGATATGCTCAAGGGTAAGCAGGGTCGTTTCCGTCAGAACCTTTTGGGTAAGCGGGTCGACTTTTCGGGTCGTTCGGTCATTGTGACTGGTCCGGAACTGAAACTGCACCAGTGCGGGTTGCCTAAGAAGATGGCGCTCGAACTGTTTAAGCCGTTCATCTATTCGCGGCTGGAGGCCAAGGGCCTGTCCAGCACCGTGAAACAGGCCAAGAAACTGGTCGAAAAAGAGCGGCCCGAAGTTTGGGATATCTTGGATGAAGTCATCCGCGAACACCCTGTCATGCTGAACCGTGCGCCAACCTTGCACCGTTTGGGCATTCAGGCGTTCGAACCTGTCCTGATCGAAGGCAAAGCGATCCAGCTGCACCCGCTGGTCTGTTCGGCCTTCAACGCCGACTTTGACGGTGACCAGATGGCCGTTCACGTCCCGCTGAGCCTTGAGGCCCAGTTGGAAGCCCGCGTTCTGATGATGTCCACGAACAACGTGCTGTCGCCAGCCAACGGCGCGCCGATTATCGTGCCGTCGCAGGATATGATCCTTGGTCTCTACTATACCACGATCATGCGGGAAGGCATGAAGGGCGAAGGCATGTCCTTCAGCAACATCGACGAAGTCGAACACGCGCTGACCGCAGGCGAAGTGCATCTGCACGCCAAGATCACCGCGCGGATGATCCAGATCGACGCCGAAGGCAACGAGGTGCTGACGCGCTTTGAAACCACGCCGGGCCGTCTGCGTCTGGGTGTATTGCTGCCGTTGAATGCGAAAGCACCATTTAGCCTCGTCAACCGCTTGCTGCGCAAGAAAGAAGTGCAGCAGATCATCGACACGGTCTACCGCTACTGCGGCCAGAAAGAATCTGTCATCTTCTGCGACCAGATCATGACGATGGGCTTCCGTGAAGCGTTCAAGGCAGGCATTTCGTTCGGCAAGGACGACATGGTTGTGCCCGACACCAAATGGGCGCTGGTCGACGAGACACGCGAACAGGTCAAGGACTTTGAACAGCAGTACATGGACGGCCTGATTACACAGGGCGAAAAGTACAACAAAGTCGTCGACGCGTGGTCCAAAGCCAACGACAAGGTCACAGATGCGATGATGACCACGATTTCGACCGCTGGCCGCGAGGCTGACGGATCGGAATCCGAACCGAACTCGGTCTACATGATGGCCCACTCCGGTGCGCGTGGTTCGGTGACGCAGATGAAACAGCTGGGCGGGATGCGCGGCCTGATGGCCAAGCCGAACGGTGAGATCATCGAGACACCGATCATCTCGAACTTTAAGGAAGGTCTGACCGTTCTTGAATACTTCAACTCGACCCACGGTGCCCGTAAGGGTCTGTCGGATACGGCGTTGAAAACAGCGAACTCAGGGTATCTGACACGTCGTCTGGTGGACGTCGCACAGGATTGCATCGTCCGTCAGGTCGATTGCGGAACTGATCGTGCGATCACCGCCGAAGCGGCTGTGAATGACGGTGAGGTTGTGTCGTCGCTGGCTGAACGTGTGCTGGGCCGTGTCTCTGCTGATGACGTTCTGCGTCCCGGCACCGACGAGGTGATCGTGCATGCAGGCGAGCTGATCGACGAACGCAAGGCCGACATGATCGATGCGGCTGCGATTGGTAAAATGCGTATCCGCAGCCCGTTGACCTGCGAAGCAGAAGACGGCGTTTGCGCGATGTGTTACGGTCGTGACTTGGCGCGCGGTACCCGCGTGAACCTTGGTGAAGCTGTCGGCATCATCGCCGCGCAGTCGATCGGGGAACCCGGCACACAGCTGACGATGCGGACTTTCCACATCGGCGGTGTTGCACAAGGTGGCCAGCAGTCGTTCCTTGAGGCGTCGCAACCCGGTAAGGTCGAATTCCGCAACGCAATGTTGCTGGAAAACGCCGCTGGTGAAAACGTCGTCATGGGCCGGAACATGGTCATCGCGATCGTCGGACCTGAGGGCGAAGACCGCGCGACACACAAAGTTGGCTATGGTTCCAAGGTGCTGGTCAAGGAAGGGCAGGACATCCTGCGCGGTGACAAGATCTTTGAATGGGATCCCTACACCCTGCCGATCATCGCCGAGAAATCCGGTGTGGCGAAATATGTCGATCTGGTGAACGGTATTGCCGTGCGCGAAGACACAGATGATGCAACGGGCATGACCCAGCGCATCGTGTCCGACTGGCGTGCAGCACCCAAGGGCAATGAACTGGCCCCAAAGATCATCGTCGTCGGTGCGGATGGTGAAGTCGTTCTCAAGGACGACGGCAACCCTGTGTCCTACGGCATGTCGGTTGATGCGGTTCTGTCTGTCGAAGACGGTCAGGACGTCAAAGCCGGTGACGTGATCGCGCGCATCCCGCGCGAAGGTGCCAAGACCAAGGACATCACCGGTGGTCTGCCGCGTGTCGCCGAATTGTTCGAAGCCCGTCGTCCAAAGGATCACGCCATCATCGCCGAAATCGACGGCTATGTGCGCTTTGGCAAGGACTACAAGAACAAGCGTCGCATCGCGATCGAAAGCGCCGATGATCCGGACGTCAAGGTTGAATACATGGTCCCCAAGGGCAAGCACATTCCCGTTGTGGAAGGTGACTTTGTCCAGAAGGGCGATTACATCATGGACGGCAACCCAGCCCCGCACGATATTCTTGCGGTCATGGGTGTCGAAGCCTTGGCTGACTATATGATCGACGAAGTGCAGGACGTGTACCGTTTGCAAGGCGTGAAGATCAACGACAAGCATATCGAAGTTATCGTGCGTCAGATGCTCCAGAAATGGGAAATTCAGGACAGCGGTGACACGGTTCTGCTGAAAGGCGAAACCGTAGATAAGGCTGAATTCGACGAGGCAAACGCCAAGGCGATCAAGCGCGGCGACCGTCCGGCAACGGGCGAACCGATCCTGCTTGGGATCACCAAGGCATCGCTGCAGACACGGTCGTTCATCTCGGCGGCATCGTTCCAGGAAACCACACGCGTGCTGACCGAAGCATCCGTGCAGGGCAAGCGGGACAAGCTGATCGGCCTGAAGGAAAACGTGATCGTGGGTCGTCTGATCCCGGCTGGTACCGGTGGTGCCACCCAGCAGATGCGCAAGATCGCAGCAGACCGCGACAATGTCGTGATCGAAGCCCGCCGCGAAGAGGCCGAACAGGCGGCAGCACTGGTCGCCCCCGTGCGCAGCGAAGAAACCGACGTTTTCGGTGCCCGTACCGAAGCACCGGAAGACGACGCGTAATCTGCAATCAAAACGACAAGGCCCTCACGAAAGTGAGGGCCTTTTTTCTTTGTGAAGCGAGCCGACATGATGCACCGTTTTCTGAAAAAACTACGCGGTCGTCGGGCTTCAAAAGCCGAAGCGGTTGCGCGTCAGGATATTGGTAAAACCGTTTTCCCGCTTACCTTTCCGGACCAAGTTACAGATCACTTGCGCACCCGCTATGCGCAGGCGGACTCGATCCTTGAATACGGTAGCGGTGGATCGACACAGCTTGCAGTTCAACTAGGAGTGCCGTGTCTGACGGTTGAATCTGACAGGGACTGGGCCGCCGCATTGACGAGCCACCTTGAGGCGCATTTCGGGGAAGCCGTTTCGGCAAGGATCCAACATGTTGATATCGGCGCGACGAAGGCATGGGGCTATCCCGTTGATGCCTCTCGCTGGAGTGAATACTGGCGCTATCCAATGCAGGTCTGGCGGTCTGATCCTGCGCCCGATCCTACTTTGATCTTGATTGATGGACGGATGCGCAAAGCCTGCTTTGCCACCGCGTTACTGCATGTTAAGCGCGAAACGATTGTGTTGTTCGATGATTACACTGATCGCCCTTATTACCACGACATTGAGGTTTATGTGAAACCGGCCCAGTTTCTGGGGCGCATGGCTGAATTTGTAATCACGCCGGGGATGATCAATCATGCGGAGTTTCAAAATCTGATCCCATGGTTCTTTGATCTGAGATAGCGGGTTTGTTACAATCGCTCTGGCACTGCCCAAGCCGCGCTGCTACGTCCTTGGCATGGCGGTGATTTCAGACAATATACGTGGTGCATTACTGATGGTGGGGGCGATGACCGCCTATACTGTCAACGACGCGTTTATGAAGGCTGCATCGGATGAAATTCCGTTGTTTCAGGCGGTGTTCTTCCGCGGAATCGGGGCGATCATTTGCCTGACGTTGATGTGTCGTTACCTGAACCAGCTTCATTTCAACCTGCCGCGGCGCGACTGGGGACTGATCCTGTTACGCACAGCAGGCGAATTGGGCGGGACTTATTTCTTTCTGACCGCATTGTTCAACATGCCCATCGCGAATGTCGCGGCGATCCTGCAGGCGTTGCCACTGGCTGTCGCGTTGGCCGCGACCCTGTTTCTGGGCGAAGCCTTGGGTTGGCGCAGGTTTGCCGCCATTGCCATTGGTTTTGTCGGCGTGGTCTTTATTATCCAACCCGGCGGGGCAGATTTCAGCGCCTATAGCTTCTATGCATTGGCAGCCGTTGTTTGCATCACCCTGCGTGATCTGGCTGTGCGGCGGATGTCGGTAAAGGTGCCTGCGGTATTCATCGCCTTGATTGCCGCCATTGGTGTGACGGGGCTGGGCGCGATCGGGTCGCTATTTATCACTTGGAACAGTTTCAGCACGACTTCAGTGGCACAACTTGGTGGTGCTACTGTTTTTCTGATCTTCGGCTACGTGTTTTCCGTCAGCGCGATGCGGTCGGGCGAGATCAGTTTTGTAGCACCCTTCCGCTATACCGGTCTGCTGGTGGCGCTGATCCTTGGGATGCTGGTGTTCGACGAATGGCCTAACGTGCTGACGCTGATCGGGGCGACGATTGTTGTCGCAACAGGGCTGTTTACCTTGTGGCGTGAACGCCAGTTGCGGATCCGGCACAATCTGGCACCGGATCGTATTCGCTGACCAAGCTATCTTTTGCCGAAGAACACACCATCAAAACCGAGATTGACGTCGCCTGTGCCCTGACCTGTCACCGCGCCAAATACGGCGTCGCCACGACGCAGATCATCGCGCACGCCGCCTTGCAGCGTGAGGTTCATATCCGATGAAAGGCCTGACCCACCCGAATGCACACCGGTGATCTTGCCGCCAGCGCCAGCCAGTATATTTCCGCGATCTT
>PUNR01000198.1 GCA_003551805.1 Loktanella sp. | reverse complement strand
GGCGGGCAAGGGCAGGGCCAGCAGCGCAAAAAGGGCAAAGGGCAGGGCGCGGATCATGGCTGCACCTTTGTCAGATGCAAAATGCAAGGGGCCGCGCGGCGTTGGGTCAGTACCAGCACCTCGGTCCCTGCGACCTGTAGCAGGATGGCGCGGCTGCCATCGCCCAGCGGTTTGACCGCCGCAATGTCAATCTTGGCCGCAGGCCCCGGTTTTATACCCGGCAGCCGCGCGCCATAAACACGCGCTGCGGCCCAAAGGCCGAACAGCACGGCCAGAAACGCCAGCAGCACCAGCAATCGTTCAGGGGTGACAACGTCCATGATCCATCCTTTGGCAAATCCTTGCAGCAAAAGCTGCAGGTTTCATGCCAAGGACTGATCAGATGTTTTCGATCCGTTTTTGCGGATCGACGATTTCGCCAAAGCGGATGCCGAATTGTTCGCCCACGATTACCACCTCGCCTTTGGCGATGGGGGTGCCGTTGACCAGAATATCCAAAGGATCACCTGCCAAGCGGTTCAGTTCCACCACTGACCCTTCGTTCAGGCGCAAAAGGTCTTGCAGCGTGATCTGGCTGCTGCCGACCTCGACTGTCATGCGCACCTGAATATTGGCCAATAGCCCCAACGAATTGGCAAGACCGCCGGGGGCGGCTTCTTGCGGCAATTCGGTGTCGTCAAGCGTGTCCATCATGTCATCCTTGCAATTTGCGTGTCAGGGAAAAGGCCGCGCGCCCGTGCAGCGCGCCGGGTTCGGCGTCGAAAAGCGGCTTGCCAGCGACCAGCAATTGCGCCCGTGGTGACAAATCGACAGGCACGATCTGGCCTTTGCGCAAGGATGTCAGCAGCGACAAAGCTACATCGGGTTCGGCCAGTCGTCCGGTCACGGTCAACGGTACCTGCAGCACCGCCTTTTCCAGATTGGCGCGCCAGCGCAGATCGTCGGCCACCAGATCGGATTGCGTGCGCGACCGTAGCTGCGCCGCAATCGGCTTCAACGCCTGCAACGGATAGATCAGATCCAGCGTGGCGGGGTCGGCGTCCGGCAATTGCACGATAAAGGAACAGGCGATCACCTTTTCCTCGCCCCCGATGAAGGTAGCGAATTGCAGATTATCTTCGTGCAGCGGATGGGTGAATTGCAAAGGCAACAGATCACGCCAAGCGGCTTCCAATGCGCGCAACAGGCCATCTGTAACCAGATGGATCAATCGGTTTTCGGTGGCGGTAAATTCGGTGCGGTTGCTGCCCAGATAAACGATATTGCCGCCATAATAGGCATTGGTCAGCAAAGAGACAAAATCGGGCGGCAACATCGTAAGTTGCGTGCTGCGCAATTCATCCATGCGCGATGTGGTCAGGCTGACGAAATTTTCCAGACCGTCGCAATATTCGGCAAATGTCTTTACCTCTGGCGGAAACGCGGAAATGCGCGGTTGCATCCGCAGGAATGGTAAAAAGACGGCACGCGCCAGCCGGCAGAACCTTTCGTTCACCATGCGCAGCCCGTGATAATCGCCCATGACGGACAGATTGTCGCTGCCGAATTTGAAAACCGGAAGATCCTCGGCCCCGCCAAGGCTGTCATTTTCCATATCCAGCAGCCCGTCAACAAGAGCTGCGACTTCATTGGAATTCAGTTTGCGTGTGCCTTTGGCCATGGTTTGCGTCCTATTGCAGCACGAAGGAAGAAAAAAACAAATCCTCGACGCCGCCGAAACCTTCGAGTTGTTCAAGGCGCGCATTGATGGCGGCCATCAGCGCAGTGGCCAGCCTGTGGCGGCCATCCTCGCCGGTGATATCCTCTTCGCCAAAGCCGCTGATCACGGCCAGCATGTCAGAGCGCAGCGCCATCAGATGTTTATCTACATTGGTCAGAACGGCGGCATCATATTGTGTGGAAATGCCGATGCCGACCTGTAGGAACCGACGCGACCCTTTCAGGTTTGTGGTCAGTGTATCGGCAAAGGCGTAGTAGCTGGTTTCAAACTGCGCTGTCTCTGGCAAGGCGCGTGGCACGCGTTGGCGTGGTTCGCCTTCGTTGAACAGATCCTGTTCAAGCAGCCGTAAAACCTGATCAGCCGGACCTGCCGCGCCGCCAGAAAAATAGATCCCCGCGCCAAAACCACCTCCGACTAGCAGGATGGCAAGGATCAGCGAACGGATCGCCTTGCGCAGAAATCCGCCTTTGGGTTTTGCGCCAAGATCGGGAAGCGATGCATCAGTCATTTGTCACCTCAGGCGATCAGATCGAATTGGGAAAGGGTGGCACGCGGTGCTGTTTGCGGCATGGGTTCAGATGTTTCTGCTTCATCAGAAACGCCTGCTTGGGGTATTTGCTGCGGCCTGTCCTGCCCGCTGCGCCCTTCGCTGGTGGTGGTGGATGTGGCCATTTCCAACCCGGCGCGGGCCATCAGATCATGTAGACGCGGCTGCGCATCGGCCATGATCCGCGCGGTTTCGGCGGTTTCAGTAACGATATGCACATGGGTCTGTCCGTCGATCACCTCGAGCCTGATCTGCATGGGGCCCAGTGTTTCGGGCGTCAGCGTCAGGGTCAGCACCTGTGCCTGTCCCTGCATGGTGGCGCGCGTGGCCATGGCCTGCGCGATCTCCAGCATCTTGTCCGACCAACCGGGGCGATCAAGTGCCAGCCTTTCGGGGATCGTTACCTCTGACGTTTCCGCCGCCCCTGTGATTGGGGCGGCTATCAGGGGTGCCGTGTTGGTGGCCGGTGTAACGGCATCAGCCGCAGCCGCAGCCGGTGCTGGTGGTGCGGCCGTGTCTGTTGATTGCGTTGCGGGCGTTTTGTCTGCTGGTGTGGTCGCGGTCGCGGCGGGGCTTGGCTGTGATGCCTCTGCCATGACCGGATCAACCCTTGCCGGATCTGGCGCAGGCATTGCGGCTGGTACGCCGCTTTGCACGATAGGTGGCGTTTCTTTTTGCTGCATCGATAGGTCGTTGACGTCCTGTTGTGGTATGTCTTCGGCCACGTCTTGTGGTGCCTGTGTTTCGCTGTCGCTAGCGTTTCCGGTGGTCGGTACCGCCTTTTTGTCGGGTTCCTGCTGCAGGGCGGATGTTGCGACCGGACCTGCTGCAACGGTCGGCGCGGCCAGCACGATTGCAGCAACCGGCAGGGCGATTTTGGATGAAACCACAGGCAGGTCAGGCAAGGTTTGTGCCGCGGTATCTGTCGCATCGGTGGCAGGCTGCGTGTTCTTGTCTGCTACCTGTCCTGCCTCTGCACTGGGCAGGGCATGGTGAAACAATTGCGCAAAATCATCTGCATCCCCCAAGGCGGGCAGCACGTTCGATTGGGTTGTTTCATGTGTCGTATCAAGAGCCATCAGGATCTGCATGGGTGGGCCTGTTGCATCGGGTTTCAGGACAGATCAGGCAAGAATGATGCCAAATTGGAACGCGCGGGGGGGCTTGATGCCTCGGCTTTGGCGGCTTTTTCTGCTGCGATCTGCTGGCGTGCGGTTTCGGCGCGGTCGGACAGCGCATTTTTGCGCTGGTGCTGCGCGCCAAGCGCTGCGATCTGGTCGCGGCAATCTCCGGCAATTTGTGCGAGTTCCGCGCCAACCCTGTCGCGTTCCGCCAGCATCATCTGCGCCAGTGTTTGCTGGCTTTGCAACCCCGCGCGGCTGGTGGCGGTTTGCAAAGGCTGGGCTGTCTGCGCGATCAGATCATCCAGACGCATGGCCAGATCATGCTGCGCCATTTCCTGCTGGCGCAAGTGCCCCAGCCTTGCCCCGATCTGGCCGATGTCGCGCGCGGCCTGTCCGGCCATCAGTGACAGGATGCGCAAACGCCGCGCGCTCATCCCTGCACCTCGCCTGTCAGCGCCAGAAGGGCGGCGATACTGTCATCAAGACTGACATTCTGGTCGGTGTCCTGACGAATGAACGCCTCGATCTGTGGCCAAAGACGGACGGCTTCGTCCAGATGCGGGTCTTGTCCGGGCGTATAGGCCCCCATCAGCATCATATCGCGGTTCTCCGTATAAAGGGCGATCAGGCGGCGCAGGTGGCGGGCGGCCTGACCATGGTGTTTGCTGGTGATATCCTTCATCACGCGGCTGACCGATTGCGGTAGGTCAATCGCTGGATAAAGCCCCATCTGCGCCTGCGCGCGCGACAGCACGAAATGTCCGTCAAGAATGGCGCGGGCGGTATCGACGACCGGGTCATTGGTCGTGTCATCGCCATCGGCCAGAATAGTGTAAAAGGCGGTGATCGACCCTTGCCCGCGCAAACCGGGCCCTGCGCGTTCGATCAGGCCGGGGATCATCGACACGACGGATGGCGGATAGCCTTTGGCCGTGGGCTGTTCACCCAAGGCCAGCCCGATTTCGCGCCTTGCATGGGCGACCCGCGTCAGGCTGTCCATGATCAGCATCACATCCTTGCCTTGATCGCGGAAATATTCTGCAATCGCTGTGGCGCGATGTGCTGCCCGCAGCCGCAACAACGGGGACCGATCCGCAGGCACCGCCACAACGCAGGTTTTGGACTTGTTCGCCCCCACCATCACACGGGCGACGAAATCGCCCACTTCACGGGCGCGTTCGCCGATCAGCCCCACGACAATCACATCGGCGGTGGTATAGCGGGTCATCATCTCGATCAGGACAGATTTGCCCACGCCAGAGCCTGCGATGATCCCCAGCCTTTGCCCGCGCCCCACCGTCAGCGCCGCATTTATCAGCCGCACGCCCACATCCAGCGGGCGGTCAACGGGCGCGCGCTGCAACGGGTTCTGCGGCGCGCCAGCCATCGCGATCGTCGTATCGCAGTCAGGGTGCGGCAATAGATCAAGCGCCGCCCCTTCGGCATCAATCACCCGCCCCAAAAGCGCCTGACCCACCAGCGCCTGATGACCGCCGCCCTGTTTATGCACCATGCAGTGATGGGTGATCCGCGCCCCCGGTTCATCCAGAAACAACAGATTGCGCCCTTGGGCAAAACCCACAATTTCGCCGCTAGTCTGACCGCCGTCTTCGGTGTCGATCAGGCAGCGTGTGCCGGGACTGGCTGGAAAGCCCGCACATTCCACGATCAACCCGTCATAGCGCAGCACGCGCCCTGCATGGCTGGGTGCGGGCGGTGTCGCGGTTGCAGCGATCCCGCGCAACAGGGTTTGGGCCAGATCATTCATGCCAACCCCCCACCTGTGCGTGGCGCGATGCAATCAGACAGGGTGATATCCCCCATCACCAACCGGAGATCCCCCCGCCCCAACCCCGGATCGGGCGACAAGCGCGCCGTGGCCAAGGGCGAAAACCCTTTGATATGCGGCTTGATCGCCATGAAATCCGCAGGATGCAGGCGGATGGTCAGACTGTCGGCGGCGTCAGCCATATCCTTGACCAGCTTTTCGACGCGGCGCTGGAAATTGCGGGGTAATTCGTCGATCTTTTGCCCGGCACGTTCGGCGGCAAGCTGGCAGATGGATTGTTCCATCGTCGTCTGAAGGGTGGTGACCATATCGGCCTCAATCCGACCCAGTTTGTTCAAGAGATTGCCAAAGGTTTCGGCGGCGATTTTCAACTCGGCCTCGACAGCTGTTGCCGCCTCTGCACGGGCGGCGGCGATTTCGGCGGCCATGTTCGCCGCGTGATCCTGCATCGCCTGCGCGTGACCTGCGGCAAAGGCTGCGGCGCGCTCGGCCTCCAGATCAATGGTTTGCGGTTCGGGGGTGGCGGTAAAGCTGGGGGGGGCAGGTGCAGGCGCGGTATCCTGCTCGGGGGTTGAGGGTGCTGGG
>PUNR01000003.1 GCA_003551805.1 Loktanella sp. | reverse complement strand
TGCAGCGCATCGCGGTGGTTTTGGGTCAGTTCCATTCAGGCCAGCCGCCATTTGCCGTGTTGCGGGGGCAGGAAAGCTTCGACTGCGGCCGTGGCGATGACGGCAGTATCGCCGGTATCGGGGTTGGGGACGTTCAGCCCGCCCTTGACCGCCAGCACCGTGACCTGCCCGCGCGGCAGGCCTGTGGTCAAAGCGGTGCAGTCGATCTGGGCGGGGTCTTGCACGCCAACCGTCACCTGCACCCGCATGTCGCTGTGGTCCAATCCGATGCTGTCAAAGATCGGTAAGGTGGAATGGCGGATCGCGTCCTCGATCGCGCGGGCGGCGGCTTTTTGATAATCCATGCCGTGCAGGTCGTTGCCCATCCCCATTTCTATGATCACGCGCTGATCAGTCATGCCGGCACCATGTCGAAGCTGACATTGATCGCAACATTGGCAATGACGGTAGGCGCACCGTCGGGGCGTGGGATGTCGAGACCGCCCAATTCCACGCGGATCGTCGGTTGGCCGTAGGGGAAGATTTCCAGCAGGCTGTCGGTATCGACGCGGTCGGGGTGTTGCACACCGATCAGGACGTCGATCTGCATCGCCTCTTTCGGGAAGCCAAAAAGCTCGGCCATGTTGATCGAGTTATGCCAAAGCGCGTCTTGCAATGCGCGGCGGGCAGCTTGGGTGTAATCCTGCTTGCGCAGGCTGGTGCCCATGCCGAATTCGGTCAGGACGCGGTGATGGGGCATGTCGGGACCTTTCGATGTTGGTAGTCCCACCACCCTAGCGCAGCATCACTGCGCAAGCGAGAAGGTGAGCGCCTTTTTATCCCAGATCAGGCCGGTGTTGCGCGCAAGCCGGATGCAGCTGTCATCCAGCCCCAGCCGGTTAGACCAGCGCGCCATGGAACGGACAGGGATAGCGTGGATATCGCCGAAACCATCGACGAGCACGCATTCTTCATCCCCCGGACCGGTGCCGTTGTCGCGATGGCCGAAGACGAAATTGTTCGGGTTCATGTCGCTGGCGCGGATGTTGCAGGCGTAAATGCGGCTGATCGTGTCGTTCAGCAAAGCGATGTGGTGCTGAGACAAAGTTCGTGTTTTTGCCTTTGCACCCAAGGTTTCGCCGATTTTGCCATCTGCCTGCATGACCCGTTCGGTGACGCAGCCAAGCCCTTCGGTTGTCGTGACAAAGCCGAACATATGCGCGATGGGCGCATGGAAATCGGGCCCGGTATTTTGCAGCATGATGCGCAGATATTCGGCATATTCCTTGTGGATCTGGCGCAGGCGGGTGCTGGGCAGCAAACGGTCCATGATGCCATTGAAGTTGTTGCGCCGTGGCATCAGCGTGGCGGGGCGCAAAACCTTGATCAGTTTGGTGCGGTCAAGCGGGTGCAGATAGACAGCGCGCTGCACACCTGTGGCGACCAGATCGGCTTGCTTCAGGGGCAGGGGTTGCGGCATTGCCGTTAAAACTCCACCCCGATCTGTGCTTTGATGCCCGCGCGGAACGGATGTTTGACTAACTCCATCTCGGTCACCAGATCGGCCAGTTCAATCAGGTCGTCATGGGCGTTGCGCCCGGTCAGCACAACATGAGTCATCGGCGGTTTGTGGTCGCGCAAAAATGCCACGACATCTGCGATGGCGACGTAATCATAGCGGATGGCGATGTTGATTTCGTCCAGCAGGACCATTGTGTTGGTCTCGTCCAGAATCAATTCCTTTGCCTTGGACCATGCCGCCTGCGCCATTTCGGTGTCACGGGATTTGTCCTGCGTTTCCCAGGTGAAACCTTCGCCCATGGTGTGAAAGGCGCAGGTGTCGCTGAATTTTGCAAGTATCAGGTCGCGTTCGCCGGTGGACATGCCGCCTTTGATGAACTGCACGACGGCGCATTTCATGTCATGCGCGATGCAGCGGAAGATCATCCCGAAAGCGGCCGAGGATTTGCCTTTGCCCTTGCCGGTATGGACGATGATCAGGCCCTTCTGGTCGGTCTTGGTCGCCATGATCTTGTCACGGGCGGCTTTCTTTTTGGCCATTTTCATCGCGTGGCGGTCGGGGTCATCACTCATGTCATCTCTCCTTTTCGGGGGATCATAGCAGGCCCGCGATGCGGGCGCGCGCGGAATTTGAGGCTGGTTGCCATAGGTTGCGGTCGATCGCTTCCTGGAGGCGCCCCGCTATTTCGCGCAGCGCGGGGGCGTTGGCATCGGCGATGAACTGGCGGGTGTCATCGTCTTGCAGGAACGCCTGTTCCACCAGATCGAAATGGTGGTTGCGCACGGCCCCTGTCGTGGCGGCGAAGGCGAAAAGGTAATCGACCGTGGCCGCGATTTCGAAAGCACCTTTGTAGCCGTGCCGTTTGACGCCGTCGATCCATTTGGGGTTGACCACGCGCGACCGCACGACGCGGCCGATTTCATCGTCCAGCGTGCGGATCACAGGGCGTTCAGGGCGGGAATGGTCGTTGTGATAGATGGGCCGGTCGCGCCCTTGCAGGGTGCTGACGGCGGCGGCGGCACCGCCTTCGAACTGGTAGTAATCGTCGCTGTCGAGGATGTCGTGTTCGCGGTTGTCCTGATTTTGCACGATGGCTTCGACCTGGGACAGGCGTTCCTTGAACGCGGCTTCCGCGCGGTCGCCACTGGCTTTGGCACCGTAGGCGTAGCTGCCCCATGCGATATAGGCGGCGGCGAAATCGGATTTGTCCGACCAGATACGTTCGTCGATCAGCGCTTGCAGGCCCGCGCCGTAAGCGCCGGGTTTGGAGCCGAAGACGCGGGTCGCGTCCTCGCCCGCTTTGGCGCGCGCGGCGGCGGGGTTGAGGTCGGCGGGTTCGTCGAGCTCCTGCACGGCGCGCGCGGCACTGTCCACCAAGGCGATCAGTTGCGGGAAGGCGTCGCGGAAGAAGCCGGAGATGCGCAGGGTCACGTCGACGCGCGGGCGGCCCAGGACGGATTGCGGCAGCACCTCGAACCCTGTGACGCGCCTGTTGGCGCTGTCCCATGTCGGCTTGACGCCCATCAGGGCCAGCGCCTGCGCGATATCGTCGCCGCCAGTGCGCATATTTGCGGTGCCCCATGCGGTGACCAGCATGGTGCGCGGCCAGTCGCCGTGGTCTTGCAGGTGTTTTTCGATGAGCAGGTTCGCGGATTTCCAGCCAAGCGCCCAAGCGGTGGGGGTAGGCACGGCGCGGCTGTCGACGCTATAGAAATTGCGCCCCGTGGGCAGCACATCAAGCCGCCCTCGTGTGGGCGCACCGGACGGGCCGGGGGGGACGAAATGGCCTGCAAGGGCGGTCAGCAGGGCCGCGCCTTCGGACGGGCCGCAGGCGCGGATCGTGGGCAGGATCGTGTCCGCGATATGGTCGAGGACGGCCTGCGACGCGCGTGGGGTGAACCCCACGACGCCCCGCCCGCCGTCCCGCACAAGGTGCTGGGACAAGGTTTCGACCCGTTCAATTGTATCGCCATTTGTGCGCCATGTCATGCCATCGGCCAGCGCGTCCGGCTTTTCTGACGGGGGGGCGGCCATGTCGCAAGCCAGCGGATCGATGCTGATGCCAAGGTCCGCTGCCAAGGCCCGCAGCAGCGAGGCATTGTGCCCCTTGCCGTCGCCGCGCGGCACGCGGGCAAGGGCGATGGCAAGGTCCAGTTCCTGTTGGCCTGTGGGGGATTGGCCGAAGATATGCAGCCCGTCCCTGATCTGCGCCTCTTTCAACTCGCACAGGTAAGCGTCGAGTTTGCCAAGGTCGGTGTCATTGTCGCCGGTGAACCCTGCATCCTTGGACAGGCCGGTGACATCGGACAGCGACAGGATTTCGCGGCGCAGATGGGTGACGCGGCGCGGATCGACGCCAGCGGCCTCATAGTATTCGTCAACTAAAGCTTCCAGATCGCGCATCGGCCCGTAGCTTTCGGCGCGGGTCAGGGGCGGCGTCAGGTGGTCGATAATCACCGCCGAAGTGCGACGTTTGGCCTGCGTGCCTTCGCCCGGATCGTTGACGATGAAGGGGTAGATATGCGGGGTGGGGCCGAAAACCGCTTCTGGCCAGCAGGTTTCGGACAGGGCGACAGATTTGCCGGGCAGCCATTCAAGGTTGCCGTGTTTGCCCATGTGGACCACGGCATCCGCACCCCAATGGTGGCGCAGCCAGAAATAGAAGGCGAGGTAATTGTGCGGCGGAACCAGATCGGGGGAATGGTAGGTCTCGGTCGGGTCGATGTTGTAGCCGCGCGCGGGTTGCAGGCCGACGACGGCATTGCCGAAGTGATGGATCGAAAGGGCGAAACCTGTGCCGCTGTCGCGGCTTGGGGCCTCCGGCGGGGATATTTCGGCTCGGACGAAAGGGTCGTCTTCGGGTTGCCCCCAGCGGGTGGTGATCTGTTCCTTGATGTCCCATGGCAGGGCGTCGAAATACTGGCGGTATGTGTCGATTGGGAGGAATTCACCGCCCTGCTTTTCAGCGCGGTCGGTCAGCCAGTTGGTGGGGCCTGCCATGATTTGCGCCATCAGCGCGGCGCTGTCTGCGGGTGGGGTGGTTTGGTAGCCAGCACTCGCCAGCAGGTTCAGCGTGTGGATAGTGGCGGCGGGCGTGTCGAGGCCGACACCGTTGGCAAGGCGACCGTCCTTGTTGGGGTAATTGGCGAGGATCAGGGCGACTTTCTTGTCCGTCGCGGGCGTTTGCCGCAGACGCGCCCAGTTGGCGGTCAGCTGCGTGACGAAATCGACCCTGTCGCCGCGGGCCTGATAGGTGGCGATGGGGCATTCGGTGGCCTCGTCAAAGAACGCCTCGCCCTTGAAGCTGATCGCGCGGGACAGGATGCGGCCGTCCACCTCTGGCAGGGCCACATTCATCGCGATGTCGCGCGCGGTGAGGCCGTGCAATCCGTCTGCCCATGAGGATTCGGAGGCGCCAGACAGGATCACTTGAAAGACGGGGGCGCTGTTGGACAAGAGCGGGTTTTGCGGGCTGTCGTCGCCGTCATGCGGGCTGCCCACGGCGAAGGCGGTGCAGTTCAGGATCACAGCGGGTGGGGCGGCGGTAAAGAGATGGTCCAGCGTGGCGGTGCTAACCGGGTCTTTCAGGCTGGCCACGAAAATGGGCAGCGGGTTCAGCCCTGCGCGCGACAGGCTGCGGGTCAGGCGGTTGATCGGGTTCAGTCCGCCGCCCTGCACCAGGGCGCGGTAGAAGATGATCGGGATGATGGGCGCCCCGTCGGTCCATGTCGCCTGTGCAGTCGTCAGATCGGCAATGCCAGACCCCGGCCAGTAGACGCCTGCACGCAGCAAGGGGGCGGCGGCGCTGGGTTTGTCGGTGCCGTCCAGCATTGCCTTGGCATAGGCCAGCGCGTTGATGCTGTTCTGTGGCCCGCCTTCGACCAGATAGGACCAGAGCGCATCGTAATCTGTGCCGCTGACGGTTGACAGGCCGCGCAATTCGGGGTCGGGTTTGTCGTCGCCGGGCAGGAAGGCCACCGGCACGCCCGCATCATGCAGGCGCGCGGCATATTGGATCAGGCCGTATTTCCAATAGCCTGCGCCGCCCAAGATGCGCGCGATCACCAGACGCGATTTGGTGGCGCAATCGTCCAGATGCAAATCGACCGACAAAGGATGTGTCAGGTGCATCATATTCGCCAGCCGCAGGCTGGGCGGGTCGGTCATTTCGGCCCGTGCTTCGGCGAGTGCGGCCAGTTCGGTATCGGCGGCAGAGATGATGACCACATCGGCAGGCGTCTGGCCCAGATCGACGGGTTCCGTCCC
>PUNR01000127.1 GCA_003551805.1 Loktanella sp. | reverse complement strand
TGAACGTCGTCCGTGTCAACTTTGACAAAGCCGACCCGCCAGAGCCCGTCATCGCAGCCTTCCGTCAGGTTCAGGATGCGCGGCAGGAACGTGACCGTGTGCAGAACGTCGCTGACGCCTATGCCAACCGCGTCGTCGCAGAAGCGCGTGGTCAGTCGGCACAGGTTCTGGAACAGGCCGAAGGTTACCGTGCCCGTGTCGTGAACGAAGCCGTCGGTGAAGCCAGCCGCTTTAGCGCGGTTCTGGCTGAATACCTCAAGGCACCCGATGTGACACGTAAGCGTCTGTATCTGGAAACGCTCGAAGGTGTTCTGGCTGATGTCGACATCATCATGATGGACGACAACGCCGCTGGCAGCCAAGGCGTCGTGCCTTATCTGCCGCTGAACGAAATGCGGCGGACGCCAACGCCAGCCGCGACAGGAGGGAACAACTAATGCGGAAAACAGCTCTACTTCTCCCCGCATTTGTGGTCCTTGTGGTCATCGGGTTTTCGTCGATCTTCATCGTGGACGAACGTGAAAAAGCGTTGGTTCTGCAATTTGGTCAGATTGTGAATGTGCAGGAAGAACCCGGTCTTGGTTTCAAGATCCCGCTGATCCAGGAAGTCGTGAAATACGATGACCGTATCCTCAGCCGTGATCTTGACCCGATCGAAATCACCCCTGCCGATGACCGCCGTCTGGTCGTCGACGCCTTTGCGCGGTTCCGGATCGTCGATGTGGAACAATTCCGCCGCGCCGTTGGTGCCGGTGGTCTGCCTGCCGCATCGCTGCGGTTGGACAACATCCTGCGGGCGCAAACCCGTGAAGTCTTGGGTTCGGTCACATCGAATGACATCCTGTCAACCGACCGTGCCGCGCTGATGCTGCGGATTCGTAACGGTGCCATCACCGAGGCGCGTTCGCTAGGTCTGCAAGTGCTCGATGTGCGTCTGAAGCGGACCGATCTGCCAGAGGCCAACCTGAACGCCACCTATGAGCGGATGAAAGCCGAACGCGAACGTGAAGCAGCCGATGAAATCGCCCGTGGCCGTGAAGCGGCACAGCGCATTCAGGCACAAGCCGACCGTACCGTGATCGAACTGGTGTCCGAAGCCGAACGTGAAGCACAGATCATTCAGGGTGAGGCCGACGCCTTGCGCAACGAGATCTTTGCGACCGCATTTGGCGAAGACCCTGAATTCTTTGAATTCTACCGGTCGATGACAGCGTATCAACGTGCCCTGCAAGGCGGAAACACGATGATGGTGATGTCGCCTGACAGCGACTTTTTCAACTTCCTGCGCTCGTCTGACGGTGCATCATCATTGCGCGCACAAGAGGCTGCACCAACGCTGCCCGCGCCCGGGGATGCAGCAGCGCTTCGCTGATCTGACCCTTGATGCGACAAGATCAACAAAGGCCAGCCCTCGGGCTGGCCTTTTGCCTGACCCCACTATCACTTGGCGGTGAAGGGGATTGCACAGATCAATTCGCGCTTTAACTTGATGTTATGAAATTTATGGGATGACATCCTCATCCTGTCCACGATTAGGGGGATCTTCGTGAAAACCAAGG
Source organism: Loktanella sp. (assembly GCA_003551805.1). GTDB lineage: Bacteria > Pseudomonadota > Alphaproteobacteria > Rhodobacterales > Rhodobacteraceae > Yoonia. Next base: position 4,215 of record PUNR01000127.1, on the reverse strand, counting down.
CAGTCGCAATCCAGAAAGATATCCGCCAAGCGCGCGCTCTGGCGACAGCGTTTTTTGCAATGTTGTTTTTGACGGTGGCGTTCATCGTCATGCAGGCCAGTGCGGCGATGTCGCAGGAACGCCCTGCTACTTTCGCCGATCTGGCCGAACAGGTCAGCCCGTCGGTCGTCAACATCACCACCAGCACAACCGTTGCCGGACGCACCGGACCTCAGGGCCTTGTGCCGGACGGGTCCCCTTTCGAAGAATTCTTTAACCAGGGTCCACGGGGTGGTCCGCAGCGGTCTTCGGCACTGGGGTCTGGCTTTGTGATCTCGGCAGACGGGTTTATCGTGACCAACAACCACGTCATCGAAGGCGCGGATGAGATCTTGATCGAATTCTATTCAGGGATCGAACTGCCCGCGGAATTGATCGGCACTGACCCCAACACAGATATCGCCGTACTGAAGGTTGATGCCACGGACCTGCCGTTTGTGGCCTTTGGCGACAGCAATGGCGTCGGCGCACGTGTGGGTGATTGGGTTATGGCAATGGGTAACCCGCTGGGGCAGGGTTTCTCGGTTTCGGCCGGGATCGTGTCGGCGCGTAATCGCGCGCTTTCGGGGACATATGATGATTATATCCAGACCGACGCCGCCATTAACCGCGGCAATTCGGGTGGCCCATTGTTCAACATGGACGGTGAAGTGATCGGCGTAAATACGGCGATCCTGTCACCGACCGGCGGGTCAATCGGGATCGGTTTTGCCATGTCGGCAGAGGTTGTCGTCAACGTTGTGGATCAACTGATCGAGTTTGGCGAAACCCGCCGTGGCTGGCTGGGCGTGCGGATTCAGGACGTGACACCTGATATGGTGGATGCAATCGACGGTCTTGATATGGCGCGCGGCGCTTTGGTCACGGACGTGCCATCCGGACCTGCCGAAGATTCGGGCATGCTGTCCGGCGATGTGATCCTGATGTTTGACGGTGTCGAAATCGACGACACACGTGAACTGGTCCGGATTGTGGGAAATTCCCCCGTCGGCAAAGAAGTCCCGGTCGAGGTGTTGCGCGAAGGTGAAATGGCACAGCTGACAGTCGTGCTGGGCCGCCGTGAAACATCCGAAGCAGTCGCTTTCCCTGCGGCTGCGCCGGAAGAGGAGGCACCAGACACCTCTGAACTGCTTGGCCTGACCCTGTCACCTATCACGCCGGAACTGAGTGAGCAGTTTTCCCTGACCATCGATCAGGGGCTTGTCATCACGGGCATCGAATCCGGTTCTGATGCAGCGTCGAAAGGCTTGATCGAAGGCGATGTCATTACCGAAGCGTCGCGCCAACCGGTCAACTCAATGTCCGATCTGCGCGAACAGGTCGAACTAGCACGCGAAGCAGGTCGCACGTCGATCCTGATGCTGGTCCGGCGCGGTGGCGATCCACGGTTTGTGGCACTGGTGCTTGAAGACTAAGCTTAAGCGCTAACTTTTTGATGAAGGGCGGTCGTTGTGGCCGCCCTTTTTGTTTTGCTCGACCCTGTTCTGTCCTGTGCAAAGACCAGAACGGTGATTACAAGCTGTGCCATATTGCGAAAGGATGTTTGCAGACATGGCCCTTGATCCGATCACCTTGTCCGGCACTGTTGTGGACCTTGTCCCGTTGACGCCTGACCACCACGACGGGCTGGTCGCGGCGGTGCAGGACGGCGCGCTTTGGCGATTGTGGTACACCAGTATTCCCACGCCTGACGGTGTGGCCGCCGAGATTGACCGCCGGCTTGCGCTGCAAGCAACCGGATCAATGCTGCCTTTCACCGTGATCGACAAAACCACCGGGCAGGTCGCTGGCATGACGACCTTTATGAATATCGATCTGGCCAGCCCGCGCGTTGAAATCGGATCGACCTTCTATGCCGCATCCGTCCAGCGCACCGCGCTGAATACTCAAGCGAAGCTGCTGCTACTGACCCACGCCTTCGACGATCTGGGTTGCCTTGCGGTCGAATTCCGCACCCATTTCATGAACCATCAAAGCCGCCGCGCGATTGAACGGCTGGGCGCCAAGCTGGACGGTGTCCTGCGCCAACACCTGCGCAGCCCCGATGGCAGCCTGCGCGACACCTGTGTTTACAGCATCATCGCTCCGGAATGGCCCGCCGTGCGCCAGTCATTGCAATGGAAACTGGGGGCGGTCTGACGCGCGCCAGACTGCGGCAAGATTTACGCTGGCCCTGCCTGCCAACGTCATTTAGGAACGCAGGGACGGTTCATTTCACTGCGAAGGACAAGATAGAATGGCAAAAATCACCTATGTCGAACATGGCGGCAAGGAACATGTCGTCGACGTGCCCAACGGCCTGACCGTGATGGAAGGCGCGCGCGACAACGGTATCCCCGGGATCGAGGCTGATTGCGGCGGCGCATGTGCCTGTTCGACCTGCCACGTCTATGTCGATGACGCCTGGGTTGATAAACTGCCCGCTAAAGACGCGATGGAAGACGATATGCTTGATTTCGCGTTCCAGCCTGATCCGGTCAAATCACGCCTGACCTGTCAGTTGAAAGTCAGCGATGCGCTGGACGGTCTGCGCGTGCAGATGCCCGAAAAGCAGATCTAGCCCAGAGTTGATGCTATGGCGACCAGCAACGCGATCTCGGTCAGTTGCTGGACCGCACCCAGAATATCCCCTGTCTGCCCGCCGATCTTGGCCCGTGCGATGAATGCGCAGGCCAGCGCGACCAACGCCGCCAGCACGATCAGCGCCCAGTAGCCCGTGACCACCGCCAGCCCTGCGCCCAACCCGATTGCCACCCAAGCGCCAGGTGGCGCAGGTCGCCCGACAGACCGGCTTAGCCCCGTATCCCGCGCATGGGGCAGGGCGGCCATGACGCCCACCATACTGGCGCGGCTTAATCCGCCGATCACAATCAGCGCCAGTGCAGACCCGCCGATCCCCGCAATGGCCACCAGCCCCAGCCAGCGCAGTAACAGCGCCAGCGCCAGCGCGATGACGCCATATGTCCCGATATGGCTGTCTTTCATGATCGCCAGCCTGCGGGCCTTGTCCCAGCCGCCCCACAACCCGTCGGCAGTGTCGGCCAGCCCGTCTTCGTGCATCGCCCCCGTCAGCACGATACCCAATGCCAGCACCAGCGCGGCTGTGATCGCCGCGGGAACGCCCAACCACAGCAAGACTGCCAGCGCCAGCGCCTGCACGCCGCCAATCACCATGCCAACCACAGGATAGGCCCATACTGCCGCGGCACCGCGCGCCGTGGCCTTTGCGCCATCCACCGGCACCGGTAGGCGTGTCAGCAGCCCGAACGCGGCGGGCAGGTCGATTGCGGCAAAAAGGCGATTGTCGGGAATGGTCAATGCGATGCCCTTCGTGGCTCTTTTCATCTGTGGTCTGATCGTTAGACAGATGGCAATACTTTCGCAACGAGGACCTGATGCAAGCACCTTTCACCACCTTGGCCGAATTTCGCGATTTACTGACGCAGATGCCCGCCCCTGACGCCGATGCCACCGCCGGCGCGACCGACCGCAACAGCCAGTTGACCAAACCCCCGGGCGCTTTGGGCCGGCTTGAAGATCTGGCGGTCTGGTATGCAGGCTGGCGCGCTGCCCCGCGCCCGCGTGTCGCGGCGCCGCAGGTCGTGATCTTTGCCGGCAATCACGGCGTTTGCGCGCAGGGTGTGTCGGCTTTCCCCGCCGAGGTTACGGCGCAGATGGTGGCCAATTTCGAACATGGCGGTGCTGCGATCAACCAGTTATCCAAAGCCGCAGGCGCGCGGATGGATGTTCATGCCCTGTCGCTTGACACGCCGACAGCCGATTTTACCCAAGCCCCCGCCATGACCGAGGCAGAAGTCGTGTCAGCCTTGCAGACCGGCTGGGAAGCGGTCGATCCGCAGGCTGATTTACTGGTCACCGGTGAAATGGGCATCGGCAACACGACTGTTGCAGCGGCGCTGGCGGCGGCTTTGTTCGGTGGCACGGGCGCGGATTGGGCCGGTCGCGGCACAGGCGTGGACGACGCAGGCTTAGCACGCAAGATCGCTGCCGTTGATGCGGGGCTGGCATTGCATGATGTTGCCGACCCGCTGTCCGCGCTGCGCTGCCTTGGTGGGCGCGAGATTGCGGCAATGGTGGGTGCTATGGCCGCTGCCCGCGTGTTGCGCATTCCGGTGATACTGGATGGATTTATTTGTTCGGCTGCGGCGGGTGTGT
>PUNR01000281.1 GCA_003551805.1 Loktanella sp. | reverse complement strand
TGCACCGTCCCGTTTCGGTCTGCATTGAACAAACACCTCCTAATGGAAGGTGATCCGTGAGACCAACCATCCCTACGATCCGCACTACGACTATACCACGCATATCGACCGCAAGTATCTGAACAACCGTGTGGAAAGCGGCCATGCCGCTTTGAAATGGCCGCTCGGATATTATCAAAGCTTCCGATCTCTGAATTGTGCCAAGGTGACATTGGCAAGGATGGAAGCAATCAGAACGATCAAGAACGGGCACATACAAACGCGACAACCGGGCGTCCGGTGCGAGACCCAGTTCATAAACGCGCTATTCGAAGCCGCGCGACCCTAAGTACTAGTGAATTGGGTGAACTAAAGCAACTTTCCCGATGAACCGGACTAGTTTTAAGGTTCAGTCACAGCCTGGTTTGCGGGGACAGTTGGTTCCTCGCCAGCGCCTCCGGGCGGTTCTGTCGTTTCTCTCGTCCAAAAGCCGAGGATGAGCAGCGCGACGACAAGGAGTATAAAACCGATCGGGATCATCGCGTAGAACAGACTGCGCGGCATGCCTGCTGTCGGTTTTGGTGTGGTTTCTGCGTCCTGTTTTTTCATGTCGGTTTCCTCAGCTAGTTAAAAAAGCAACCTGAGCGATGCAGAATTGTTCCATCCTGCGGCGTCCTGTCCGCGCTCGTCTGCGGGTTTTACTGTTTTGAACCATGAGACGATGGGCTGACGATACTTGGGATAAACCGGCGTGCGCCGATGATGCTTTAGTAACAAACTCCTTGCCATACAGCGAATCAAATGTCAGACATATGACATTAAGAACGCCAACGGCGAAGATATGCGACCCTGAAAACCCCGGTGGAGCGGGTTCAAGTTTGTACGATTTTCCAAAAAAGAGCGTCAGCGCCTTATTCAACACGGAGGAAAACATGATCTATCACTTCAGACAGAAGCAGACCGCGATTGTCCTGGCCGCCGGTCTGCTGGCGGCACCTGCGCTAGCGCAGGACATCACCGCACCGGGCGAAAGCACCAGCGGCACCTACGCTGATTACATGCAGACGGTCTATGCTCGCGCCGGGTACCCCGAAATGCTGCAGTTGTCGCTGACGTCATTCGACAACGAATTTGACCTACACGGGATGGCTGCCGAAAGCTGGGAACAGTCAGAGGACGGTCTGACCTGGACATTCCGCCTGCGTGATGGTCTGACCTATTCTGACGGTCAGCCGCTGACAGCGCATGACTACGTTTTTGCACTGCGCCGCGCCGCAACTTCGGGCTATGATTTCGCTTGGTATTGGGATTTTGCCGCCGCCATCGACGGCTGGGCTGAAGTCACTGCAGGTGACGCCGGTGCGGATGCGCTGGGGATCACGGCCACAGACGATCTGACGCTGGAGGTGCGGACCGTAACACCAAAGCCCTATCTGCCGTCAGTCGTGTCGCTTTGGTATGCCGTGCCGGAACATGCCGTTGAAGAATTCGGGGATGATTACGCAGCGAACGTGGAAACCATCCCCGCATCGGGCGCCTATATGATGGAAAGCTGGGAAAAATCCAGCAATGCCATGACACTGGTGCGCAACCCCGAATACCGCGGCCCTTGGCCGGGACTGGAAGAAACACTTTACATTGACCCTGCCCTTGGTGCGCCAGAAGTTGGTCTGCCTGCCTTCATGTCTGGCGAAGTTGATATTTCTCCGCTGAACGCAGGCCAAATCCCGTTCATGGAAGATCGCTTCCCTGACCAGATCCGTCAGAACGCAATCTTTGCTGTATCTTATATTGCCTTTGATATGGACAGCGAACCTTTCGATAACGTCGATGTGCGCCGTGCGCTTTGGTATGCGATTGACCGCGAGGAAATGACGACTACTGTTTTGCGCAACTTGGCCATACCGGGGCGGTCGCTGCTGTCCCCATCCTTTCCCGGCTATAACGAAGATATCGCTGCGCAAGCGGTTTTCGACCCCGAGCGCGCCCGCGAATATCTGGCTGCGGCGGGTTATCCGAATGGCGAAGGCTTCCCCGAGGTAGAAATCTGGTATCGCGATCAGGGTGGCTATAACGGTGCGATCACCGCGCCGATGTTGCAATACCTGCAGGCTGAGTTCGAAGAACATCTGGGCATCACAATGAACCTCCGCATCCTGCCATTGCAGGACTGGATGGACGGGATGCTGAACAAAACGAACAACCTGTTCCTTGCGCCTTATGAATATGATTATGTCGATCCATCGAACTTTTACGGCATCTTCTACAACGGCGGCCGCCACGACCACCGCAACCCCGAATATGATGCCTTGGTGGCCGAGGCCGACAGCCATCCCGATTGGGAACAGCGGCTGGCACTTTACGAACAGGCAGAACAGGTATTGATCGACACGGCCGCTATCGTGCCGCTTGTTCATCCGATCCAGATGTTTGCGGTCAGTGATCGTCTGTCTGGTCCGGGGGTAGAGCCGAATTCGGCTGGCATGACACCGCTGACGCGTCTTGTGCCGTTCTTCTACGCGCATACCGAAGCAAACTAAGGGCCAACCGCCCCGCTCCTCCGGCGATGCCGCCGGGGGGCCATTTCCTGAAAGGCCCCTGCTTTGTCCGCATCCGCTACACCTCTTGTCGAAATCCGTGAGCTGACGGTCAGTTTCGCGCAGCATGACGGTCTGGTGCAGGCCGTCCGCGGTGTGACCCTGCATGTCGATCCGGGCGAAAGCCTTGGCATCGTGGGCGAAAGCGGATCAGGCAAATCGGTGTCCTGCATGGCCGTGCTGCGCCTGCTGCGCAGCCCGCCTGCACGGATCACGGCGACGAAACTGGCGCTAGCCGGGGTCGATATGATGCAGGCAGACAAAAAGCAGATCACCGGCATGCGCGGGCGCGTGGCGGCGATGATCTTTCAGGATCCGATGACCGCCTTCGATCCGGTCTTTACCATCGGCCACCAGATCATCGAAACGATCCGCGTGCATCGCAACGTCAGTAAAAAGGCAGCGCGGGCAGAAGCACAAGACCTGCTCGAACGCGTCAAGATCCGCAATGCGGCCGCGATCCTTGACAGCTATCCGCATCAATTATCGGGTGGCATGTTACAGCGTGCCATGATTGCGATGGCCCTGTCCTGTCAGCCGCAGATATTGTTCGCGGATGAGCCGACAACGGCGCTGGATGTCACCGTACAGGCGCAGATTTTGCAATTGATCAAGGAATTACAACAGGAATTCGGCATGGGGTTGATCATGGTCACCCATGATCTGGGCGTCGTGGCCGAAACCGTGGACCGCGTTGTTGTGATGTATGGCGGCAAGGTGATGGAACAGGCCCCGGTGCAGGATATTTTCGACAGCCCCGCCCATCCCTATACCAAGGCGCTGCTTGGCGCGATGCCCGGCCAAGCGGACGGGCGCGCGCGGCTGACGGAAATTCCGGGTGCCTCGCCCAATCCCGCCGCCCCGCCGACAGGCTGTCCGTTTCACCCACGTTGCCCCGTTGCCGATGCGCAATGCGCGGCAGAGGTGCCGCCGCTGATCTCTGTCGCGGATGGCCGTCAGGCCGCGTGCTGGAGGCTGACATGACCGCCGCCCTTGAACTGCGCGGGTTGTGCAAGACCTATCCGATCCGTGAAAGGGGCGGCTTGCTGCCCCGTTACCGCGATTTGCCCGTTGTGCGGGATGTGAACCTTGTTGTTGCGCGTAACAGCATTGTCGGGCTGGTCGGTGAATCCGGGTCGGGCAAGACCACGACCGGCATGATGGCCCTGCGCCTGACCGAACCGAGCGCGGGCCGCATTCTGGTCAGCGGTCACGATATCACCGACCTGTCGCCACAGGCGCTGAAACCCTATCGCGCCAAAATGCAGGTGGTGTTTCAGGACAGCTATTCCGCACTTGATCCGATGTTCACGCTGGCGCAGATCGTCGCCGAACCGTTGCATATCCACGGTATCGGATCGGCCAGCGAACAGACGCAGACAGCGCTGGACTGGCTGGAACGTGTGGGCCTGCACCGGTCTTACGGGCAACGCTATCCGCATGAATTGTCGGGTGGTCAGCGCCAACGCGTCGCGATTGCCCGCGCCTTGATCCTGCGCCCCGATGTGCTGATCGCGGATGAACCGACCTCGGCGCTGGATGTGTCGGTCAAGGCGCAGATCATCAACCTGCTGCGCGACCTGCAGGAGGAAATGGGCCTGTCGATCCTGTTCATCAGCCATGATCTGTCGGTCGTCCGCTCCCTCACCGACAAGGTCGCCGTTATGTTCAATGGCCGCATCGTCGAAGAAGCACCGACCGAAGGCATCTTTGCCGCAGCCCAGCATCCCTATACGCGCAGCCTGCTTGACGCGATCCCGGTGCTGAACCCCCGCGATAGGCGGGCCCGCATTTTCCGCAGCCGAGAGGAGTTGGAGGCCGATATCCCCCGCATCTCCGCCGCCACAACGGGTCTAGCGCGCAATGCGACGCCCGCCTTGGTCCCCCATGCGCCCGGCCACCAGTTCGAGGCGATTGTCGAATGATCCTCGTAACAGCAAAGGACCTGTCATGATCGGTTTCATCCTGCGCCGCCTGATGTCGATTGGCGTCACTTTCATCATCGTGTCGATGATCATTTTTCTGATGATGCACGCTATTCCTGGTGGTCCCTTTGACGGGGGTGACATGCCGATGCCCCCCGCCGTCCGCGCCACGCTGATGGAGCGCTATGGCTTGGATCAGCCGCTCTACATGCAATATTTTAAATACATGGCGGGGGTTGTGCGGCTTGACTTCGGTATCCCGTTTCAAAGCCCCGGCGAAACAGTGCTGGAATTGCTTGGTCGCGCTTGGGTGCCCAGTCTGGTGCTGGGCGGGCTGGGGGTACTGATCGGCACGCCGCTTGGCATCCTGCTTGGTATCGCTGCGGCGTTGCGGCGGAATACCTGGGTCGATTATCTGGCGTCGGCTGTGGCGACGTTGGGTCTGACGATCCCGGTTTTTGTCACTTCCATGCTGCTGATCCTTGTCTTTGCCGTCTGGCTGAACTGGTTCCCGTCATCGGGCTGGGGATCGCCGGACAGATGGGTGTTGCCGATTATTGCCTATGCCACAATCCCGATGGCGACCTATGCGCGGTATACACGCTCTGCCATGCTAGACACACTGAACAAACCGTTTGTCACCGTCCTGCGGGCCAAGGGCCTGTCCGAGACGCGCATTATCTATCAGCACGTCTTGCGCAATTCCGCGATCCCGATGGTGACGGTTTTTCTGCCGATGTTCATCGGCACCGCCACTGGATCGATCTTTGTTGAGGCGATGTTCCGCGTGCCGGGTCTGGGTGCCTATTTCGTCTCTTCCATCCGCACGCGCGATTACCCGCTGGAAATGGCGCTGATGCTGATGCTGACAGTGATGTTCTGCCTCGCCTATCTTATTTCCGACATCCTTTACGCCTGGCTGAACCCACGCATGAAACACGGAGGGCGCAAGCAATGACCGATGCCACCCTGACGATCGCCGAAGCACCCGCCTATCGCCAGCGCAGCCCGCTTTATGCCGCATGGCGACGGTTTCGCGCAAACCGGGCTGCCGTCGCCTCCGGACTGGTGCTGGCGGTGCTGGTCCTGATGGCGATCCTCGCGCCATGGATCACACGTGCGGGGCCAACAGCGCAGGCCTTTCTGCCCAATGCGCTGTCCTTTCCATCGGCGCAGCATTGGTTCGGCGTCGATGATCTGGGGCGCGATTTTTTCAGCCGCATCGTTTATGGCGCGCGGGTGTCCCTGACCATCGGGTTTTCGGCGGCTTTGTTTTCCGTGT
>PUNR01000373.1 GCA_003551805.1 Loktanella sp. | reverse complement strand
TGTCGTTGTTGGCCAACAGCCCAGTCACATCGTCGATCCGTGCCAATGTATTCTGATCCACGATCCCGCCTGCGGCATCTGTCGGCCCGTCGCGCCCGTCGGTGCCGCCTTGCAGACAGACCCAGTCCCGCCAGCCACGCGCGCGCGCCTCAAGTGCGATGCGCAAGGCCAGTTCCTGATTGCGCCCGCCGCGTCCGGTGCCTTGTAGCACCACCGTCGTTTCACCGCCCCAAAGCGTGATCCCTTCGCCTGCCTGATCGCAAATCAGCTTGGCCGCCGCACCGACGTCACCGGTCACCGGATCTGGGATCACACGGCCATCACCTGCCGCCTGCGCCATAGCCGCGACGCTTTGCCGGTTGGACCCGATCAGGATATTGCGGGCTTCCGGCAAGGTATCGGCGGGACGGTCTTGCGCCAGATGATCGCGCACCGCCGCTGGCACGCGGGCCCAGATACCTGCGCCTTGCAAAAGCGCCACCGCCTGCGCCGCCGTGCCGATTGGCCCGACTGTCGGACCACTGGCGATGGCTGCCAGATCGTCGCCCACCACATCTGACAGGATCAATGCAGTCACTTTGTGCGGGGCAGCATGCCGCAGGAACCCACCGCCTTTGATATCCGACAATTGCTGGCGGATCAGGTTCATGTCGCGGATATCAAGGCCCGCGCCCAGCAGCAGGGTATTCACCGCGATTTTATCAGCCAGCGTCAACGTTCCCGCAGGGGCAGGCAGCAAAGCCGACCCACCGCCGGAAATCAGCGCCAGGACCGGACCACCGGCACCTTGCAGCGCGGCGATTACCGCCTTGGCCGCTGCTGCCCCGTTGTCATCGGGTACCGGATGGCCTGCGGCGTAGACCTTGGCACCTTCCAAAGGTCGGGCGTTTTCGTAATTTGTCACGACCAGTACCGGCACATCGTGGAACAGTGCGGTTGCGGCCTGCGCCATACCACCTGCGGCCTTGCCCACTGCAATAATTAGCGCCGGGGCTGGCACATCATCCAGATGCCGCGTGACGGCGGCAACCGGATCAGCCGCCTGCACGCCTGCATCAAAGATCCGCCGTGCCGTGCTGCTTGCATTATCCATTTCCGACCTCGTTATTGCGTGCCAAAAGTGCGGCTATCCGCTGCACCACCTGCAATTCCAGCTCTGCCGCTGGCGACAGACCCAGCGACGGCATTGAAAGCGCAATCAACACCCTTGGGCGCGGCATGGCAAGGATGACATGGGTCGCGGCATAGCGTTCGAACAAATAGGCGATGTGGTCATCCGCCACCGGTCCCAGATATGGTGGATCGCTGCGTCGCAAGACGGGGCTTGCGGCAAAGATACGGTCCAGCACATCGTCTTGCAATCCGGTCAGGCTGGTCTCGTTCACCACCACAGCGCCTTCGACCAGCGGATGGTTTTGCAGATCGCGCAGGAACACCATCGGATCATCGGTCTGCGCCGTCGCCAGATAGCGCAGCAGGCCAAGACTTTGGTCTTCGTGTTGCAAAGCGCGGGCATCGTTCAGGATCGCCACAACGAACAGGACCGCCATGATCGCCGCGATGCACAGCAACGCATCGTCCCAGCCCAACTGTCCCAGAAACGCGACCATGCCACCGACACCCACAGCCGCCACGATCATGACACCCAGATTGGTCAGCGTGGCGCGATGCCCCTGATGCGTGCGCCCCAACCCGATTGCTAGCCAGCACAAGATCAGCACACCAAGCGCCGAAAACTGAATCGGCAGCCCGAAATACAGTAGCAGAAAATCCCCCGCAGCCAGCGGAATGAACAGCAGCAGCGACAAGCCCAGCCGCACAACCAGCGCGTTTTCGGATCGCGATAATTGCGTTTGGTCACGGGTGACGACCATCCAGCCCGATAACACAAACCCCATGGTCTGGAACCCCAGCAAGGCAAACAGCCGCGCGGGGTCGATGCTGTCGGAATACCATAGCGCGGATATGCCGAACGCGACAGCGCCGCCGCCAACCAGCAGCTTGATCAAAGGCGGCGCATGGCGGCGCAGCAAGCCTTCGGTCAGCAAAAGCACGCCCAGCGGGATCAGCGCGGCGGCCAGCAGAACCAGCACGCGAAATGCCTCGATCCCGGTGATGCTGGCAAGGATGCGGCCTGCAAACAGCAGCATGGTGACACGGATCCCGAACAGGAACCGCCGGTTGATCGGGTCCCATTGATCGCGCCTGACCAACACGTTTTGCAACACAACCAGCCCGACCAAAGCCGCCGCCGACAAAAACAGTTGGATCAGCACAGGTGCGGCAGCAATCACGGGGCGCTGTCTTTGTAGGGGCGCAACGTGGCCCAGCTTTTACGGCTGTCAGCCCAATGGATCGCGGGCAGGATGACGCGGCGCAAACCGACCAATGCGGCGGTCACAAGCAGGCCAAGCATCGCGGATTTCGGCACTTCGCGCGCCAGATAGGTCCGCATTGCTGCCAGATCCATGCGGCCCAGCTGCAACAGGTCATCCCCGCGGTCGTAATCCAGCATATCGGCGCAAAAATTGTTGTAGCGGGCGTCGCGGTGTTTCGGGGCGCTATCCCATGTCTTTTTGAGATCATCCGATCCACCGGTATAGGCGTCCTCAATAACAAAGCGGTCCTCGTCAAAGCGGGCATCGGGGCCGACGCCAAAGACATGCCGCTGGCTGTCCATGATCTGACGCGCCAGCAGCAAATGGTTCAGCGTGCGCCGATCGGACCGCGGGCCGGGCCAGACATCGGAAAACATGCCCGACACCATGCCGACAACCGCAGGCACCTGCGTCACGTTCGAAATCCAGACAGGCCGGAACTGGCGGCGAAAGAACACCAGAAAACAGGTCAGGCCATAAAGCACCCAAGACAGGTTCTTCGACCTCTCGTCAGGGTCCACCATCACAAGGCCCAGATGCAGCACCTCTGTCGGGTGCGGCACGGTGTCGATCTGCATGATCGCGAGCGCGTTGAAGGCGATGGGCGTACCGTCAGCGCGGCACACCAGTGTGATGATGACATCGCCCATGCGTGCCTTGTCGCCGGAAAACACGCCGTAAGTCAGCGCGCCCGCCGGCAAGGTCCGCGCGGCAATGTTCCGTAGATGAGCGCTGAAACCGGCCAGCGTTGCATCATCCATCCACAGGCCGGGGCGTTCCACGATCCGCACGATATGCCCCGCGCCAGTGCGCAAGGACACATCCATATATTTGCGCCCAAGCGACTTTAAAACGGTACGGATCATGATGTTGCGCCTGCAAAGGTGCCGCCGAGACTAGCAGCACCCTTGCCAAGCGCACAAGGCGTTTAGAGGTAGCGGTTCACCAGATTTTCCAACCGTTCCTGACGGCCCGAACGTGGTTCGGGGTTGATCCCGTCCGACTGGACCTTGGCAGTGATCGCATCAAGATCGCTGTTCAGCAACGCCTTACCAGCGTCGGTGTCCCAACCTGCATAGCGTTCGTTGCGCGCTGCTTCCAGCTTGCCATCTTCCAGCATTGCAGCGGCGGCTTTCAGACCCGCAGCACAGGCATCCATGCCACCAACATGCGCAAGGATCAGATCCTCTGCATCAAGGCTCTGGCGGCGCAATTTGGCGTCGAAATTGGTGCCGCCGGTGGTGAAGCCACCTGCACGCAACACTTCGTAATAGGCCAGCGCCATTTCAGGCACGTTGTTCGGGAACTGGTCGGTGTCCCAGCCGGACTGGTAATCGTTGCGGTTCATGTCGATGGACCCGAAAATCCCCAATTCCCGCGCCATGGCCAGTTCATGTTCGAACGAATGACCTGCCAAAATGGCATGGCCCTGTTCGATGTTCATCTGGACCTCGCCTTCCAGCCCGAATTCCTTCAGGAAGCCGTAAACGGTGGCGACATCGTAGTCATACTGGTGCTTGGTCGGTTCCTGCGGTTTCGGTTCGATCAGGATCGCACCTTTAAAGCCCATCTTGTGCTTGTAATCGACGACCATCTGCAACATCCGGCCCGCCTGCGCGCGTTCGCGGCCCATGTCGGTGTTGAGCAGCGTCTCATAGCCTTCGCGCCCGCCCCAAAGGACATAGTTTTCGCCGCCCAGTTTCATGGTCGCATCCATGCAGGTCTTGATCGTGGCGGCAGAGAAGGCGAACACATCAGGGTCAGGGTTCGTCGCCGCACCCGACATGAAGCGCTTGTGCGAGAACAGGTTGGCCGTGCCCCACAGCAGTTTGACGCCGGTCGCATCCATCTTTTCGGCAAAGTAATCGACGATCTCTTCCAGATTGCGGGTGTTTTCCGCAAAGCTGTTTCCCTCAGGGCGCACATCAGCGTCGTGGAAACAGAAGTAAGGCACGTTCAGGATCTGGAACATCTCGAACGCGACATCGGCTTTCAGCTTGGCGGCCTCCATCGTGTCTTTGAACCACGGGCGGTCAAAGGTCTGTCCGCCGAAAGGGTCACCGCCGGGCCAGGCGAAGCTGTGCCAATAGGCGGCGGCGAAACGCAGGTGATCCTTCAGCGTCTTGCCCATCACGACCTCGTCGGGGTTGTAATGGCGGAAGGCGAAATCATTGTCGCTGTCCGGGCCTTCGTATTTGATGGCGGGGATGTCTTTGAAAAAATCGGTCATGTCAGTCCTTTCAGAGCGGTATAGCTGGCGCGGTAACGCGCATGGGCCTCGGCAAAGGCCGCGGTCAGTTTGGTGTCAGGGTCGATGGTGCGGGCGATCTTGGGGGCCGTCGCAATCTCGGCCCCTGCCCCTGTTGCGGCCATCAGGCCAAGGCGGGCAGCCCCGAAGGCGCCGCCGAAATCACCCGCGACAGGCAGTTCGATCGGCAGGTCGAGCGATGTGGCAATCGCTTGCACCCAATAATCCGACCGCGACCCACCGCCCACGGCGATAAGGCGGTTGATCTTGGTGCCGGTGCTGGTCAGCGCATCATGGCAATCGCGGATCGCGTGGGTGACACCTTCCAGCACGGCGCGGGCCATCGCTTTGGTGTCGGTTGCGTGATCCAGATGCAGGAATGCGCCACGGATCGCCGCGTCGTTATGCGGGGTCCGTTCACCGCCAAGGTAGGGCAGGAACAGTGGCTTTCCCGGTGCCTGCAACGCGCCAAGGCTACCTGTCAGCGTCGCAGCGGGTTTGTCCGCCACACGCGCAAACCAGTTCAGCGCATCGGCGGCGGCAAGGATGACGCCCATCTGGTGCCAAGTATCAGGCAAGGCGTGGCAGAACGTATGCACGGCACTGGCGGCGTCAGGATTGTAGGCATCGCTAGCGGCAAACAGCACACCGGACGTGCCGAGCGACACGAATGCATCGCCCGCTTTGACCACGCCGACACCCACGGCACTGGCCGCATTGTCACCGCCGCCGCCCGCCACGACCACACCGCGCGGCAGGCCCCAGCGGGTGGCCAGCGCATCACGCACCTGCCCCGACACTTCAGAACCTTCCACGAGACGCGGCATCTGTGCGCGACTGAGGTTCGTGGCCTCCAGTAATTCGTCGGACCAGTCGCGCTTGGCGACATCCAGCCAGCTCGTGCCAGCGGCATCCGACATTTCCGCCACCGCCTCGCCCGTCAGCCAAAGGCGCAGGTAATCCTTGGGCAGCAACACACGGGCAACCTTTGCAAAGATCGCTGGTTCATGCTTCGCGACCCATGCGAGTTTCGGCGCAGTGAACCCCGGAAACACGATATTGCCGGTCAGCGCGCGGAACCGCGGGTCGGCGTCCAGCGCCGCCGCCTCAACCGCAGAGCGGGTGTCGTTCCACAGGATGCAGGGGCGCAGCACCTCGTCATTTTCATCCAGCAAGGTCGCGCCGTGCATCTGGCCCGACAGGCCAATGGCCTTAACGTCCCCCAGCGACACTTGTGAAGCTAGTTCGCGCATCACGGCGTCGGTGGCATCAAGCCAGGTAGCGGGGGCCTGTTCGGACCAGCCGCTTTCGGGGCGCACTGCCTCTAACGGGGCCGAAGCCTCGGCCAGGATAGATTGATTGACGTCTATCAAAATTGCTTTCAGGCCGGATGTGCCCAGATCGAGACCAATAAACATCAGGCTGCTTTCTTTGGATTCTTACCCAGAATGATCATCGACAGGATGTCATCTTCGGTCACATCTTCCACCCGTTCGGTGCCAACGACCTGCCCGTTCTTCATCACGGATACACGGTCGCAAAGCTCCATCATCTCGCGGGTGTCGTGGCTGATCAGGAAAATGCCCAAGCCTTGGGCTTTCAGTTCCTTGATAAGGTCCGCAACCATTTTGGTTTCGTGCACACCCAACGCGGCGGTCGGTTCGTCCATGATCAGGATCTTGGCCTTGAAATAGACCGCCCGCGCGATGGCGACCGACTGGCGTTGACCGCCCGATAGGGCCGATACCGGTTCTTTCAGTTTCTTGAAATTGGGGTTGAGGCGCGCCATGATTTTGCGCGTCTCGGATTCCTGCCGCCCGTCATCGACGAAACCGAAAGGTGTCGTCAATTCGCGGCCCAGAAACAGATTGGATGCCGCATCAAGGTTATCGGCCAGCGCCAGTGTCTGATAGATCGTCTCGATATTGTGGTCGCGGCTGTCGCGCGGCGATTGGAAATCAACCTTCTTGCCTTCGACCCAGATCTCGCCTGAATCCATCTTGTAGGCACCGGACAGGATCTTGATCAGCGTTGATTTACCGGCACCGTTGTGACCCAAAAGCCCGACAACTTCACCCGGATACAGGTCGATACTGACGTGATCCACCGCCTTGACCCCGCCGAACGAGATCGAGACATCTTTCATTTGCACTAGGGGTGTCATCATTTCGCTCCTGAGTATTTGCGGTACTGGATGTCGATCCAGACGGCGAGGACCAGCACAAGGCCCACAACAATGTTCTGATAAGGTGCATCGACCCCGACCATCGCCATGCCCGATTGCAGCGATTGCATAATCAGCGCACCGATGATCGCGCCATAGATCGTGCCGATCCCGCCTGCCAGTGCCGTGCCACCGATGACGGCTGCGGCGATAACGCGGAGTTCGTCCAGCGTGCCGATGTCGTTGGTGTGATAGCCAAGCCGCGCCGATGCCACGATGCCGCCCAGCGCACAAAGCATGCCAACCATTGCGAAAATTTTGACCGTCAGCAGCTTGGTGTTGATGCCCGACAGTTCCGCCGCATCAGGGTTGCCGCCAGTGGCAAAGATATAGCGGCCAAGGCGCGTGCGCTGTGCGATGATGGTCATGACGACGGCAACGGCAATCAGCAGCAGCACTGAATAAGGGATACCATAACCTGCGGTGCAGCCTTCGACAGCGGCACAGCCCCAGCGTTCAAATTCGCGCGCGATGACGCGGTCAGGCACGGCGTAAGAATTCAGCACCGCGACAAATCCAAGGATCGCGGCGACGACGACGGCGATCACGACGGCCTCGGCCCAGACGGGTTTGACGATAAAGCCATGGCCGATCTTGGTGCGGCGCGCCATCAGGATGCCGACAGCAGCGGCAGCGGCGGCAATCAGGCCGACAACCCAGCTCCAGAAAATGCCCAGCGTGCCGTTGATGCCGCCAAATAACATATACGTCTGGTCCAGCGGCCCAATCGTTTGGCCGTTAGTCAGGTGCCACGCGACGTTGCGCCAGATCAGCAGACCGCCCAAGGTCACGATAAAAGCGGGGATCATCTGATAGCCGATCAGATAGCCCTGAAACGCGCCAATCAGCGCACCGACAAGGATACCCGCGGCAATCGTGATCCACGGGATCATCGGATGGCCGATTTCCAGCCCGAACATCTGCGGCAGAATTTGTGTTTGTGTAATCGCCATGACAGCGGTGGTAGTGGCAAGCAGCGCGCCCACCGACAAATCAATATGGCGGGTGACGATCACGAAAACCATGCCGGTCGCCATAATCGCGACGGATACGGTCTGGATCGACAGGTTGAATATGTTGCGCGGTGTCAGGAACCGCTGGTCCGACCACAGATGAAACACAACCCAGATCAGCAGAAGTGCCCCGATCATGCCCAGCAGGCGGGTATCCACTTCAAGTGTTTTGAACAGGGACTTGCGCGCGGGCGTCGCGGCAGAGGCGGTTTGGTCAGACATAGCAAAGCTCCATCGCAGCCAATAGCGCAGGGTCAGCAGCCCATTGATTGCAAGAAAAAGGAAATGCGGGGCCTCGCCAATAACAAGGCCCCGCAAGGCGGCGGGATAGCCCCGCCGCCGATGGATTTAGTTACAAGGTGCAGGACCGTCGGTCACACCCTGGCACAGTGCGTCAACAGTGATCCAGCCAGCGTCGGTGACATCTGTCAGGTTGTCAGCAGTGATCGGCAGTGGCTCAAGGAAGATGGCCATCATGTCGGTGCCAGCAGGCGACGTCCATGTTTCGGCACCTTCAACAGCGCTCATGTCGCCATCGGAACCTGCCAGTGCGACAGCGATTTCAGCCGCAGCGCGGCCCAGATCGCGGGCGTCTTTCCAGACAGACACAGTCTGCGTGCCCAATGCCACACGGTTAAGTGCTGCATGGTCGCCGTCCTGACCGGACACGGGGATACCTTCAAGGCCCTGTGCTGTCAGCGCAGCCACAACACCACCGGCGGTGCCGTCGTTGGACGCAACAACAGCGTCAACCGCGTTGTCGTTTGCAGTCAGGATCTGTTCCATGTTGCGCTGCGCGTTCGCAGGCAACCAGCCATCGGTATAGGCTTCGGCGACGATGGTGATCGCGCCACTATCAATCGCCTCTTGCAGGACTTCCTGCTGGCCGCCGCGCAGGAAATCCGCGTTCGGGTCAGTGGGCGAGCCCTTGATCATGACGTAATTGCCTTCGGGCTGCTGTTCCAGAACGGCGCGGGCCTGCATCCGGCCGACTTCGACGTTGTCAAAGGTCAGATAGAACGCGCGGCTGTCTTCGATCAGGCGGTCATAGGCGACGACAGGGATACCTTCGTTGGCTGCAGCTTCAACTGCTGGCCCGATTGCGGCGCTGTCTTGGGCCAGAATGATCAAGGCATCGACGCCCTGTGCGATCAGGCTTTCGACGTCCGACAATTGCTTGGCCGAGGATGACTGCGCATCAGCCGACACATAAGTGGCACCAGCAGCTTCCAAAGCGGCGCGGATCGCGGCCTCGTCAGTCTGCCAACGCTCTTCCTGAAAGTTGGACCAGCTGACGCCAACGGTCAGGTCCTGCGCCAAAGCAGCAGAGTTAAAGCCAGCGACAGCAATCGCGGCAGCGATAATAGATTTATGCATGTATTCCTCCCAGAAAATGCGCCCCTCATGCAGTGAGGGTGTGGGCCTTCGGACCCTACGACAAACAAAATGCCATATTAAATTCAGTTGTCAAAATAAAAATTGCTGCGTTTCGGAAAAAACAGTCTTGATACAGCGGAATAATTGGGCAGTCTGTGAAGACCTCGGGTTTCGGCACGTTAATTGCCCGTTTATAATTCAAGGGCTGAACTATGTACGATGAAATGACGCCAGATGGCGACGAATCACCAGCAATTTCAGGCTGTGGACCATTGTTGCCGACAGCCAGCGCCACTGCAAAGCCCCTGCGCCAGCAGATTTTCGAACATGTGCGTGGCGCAGGCCGCGCGGCCCGCGCCGATGTCACCCGCGCCTTGGGAATCAGCGCCGGATCCGCCACCACCCTGACCGCAGACCTGATCGCCGCCGGTTTGCTGCGCGAGGTTGAAGGCCTGCCGCGCGAAACCGGCCGTGGCCGCCCGCCTGTCGCGCTCGAGGTTGTGTCAGAGGCGTGCCATGTCATCGGCATCAAATTATCGGACGAAGTCCATTCCGCTGTCCTGACCGATTTTTCCGGCCAGATGATCGCGGACGCCAGCCTGCCCACCCCGCCAACCCGCAAATCCCAGTCCGATCTGCTGGATGAAATCGCCGTGCTGATCGCGCGATTGCTGGAAAGCAGCGGCAAGGAACTTTGTGACATCGCCGCTGTCGGGATCGGCCTGTCAGGGATTGTGGACCACAAAACAGGCACCGTGCCGTGGTCGCCGCTGCTGGCCGAACGCGAAATGGATCTGGCCGCTGCTTTTGTCGCGCGGTTCGGCCTGCCGCTGCACCTGGACAATGACGCCAACGTGCTGACGCTGGCCGAACTTTGGTTCGGCGCAGGCCGTTCCATGACCGACTTTGCGGTTGTCACCATCGAACATGGTGTGGGCATGGGGCTGGTCTTGGACAATCGCCTGTTCCGTGGATCGCGCGGCATGGGGCTGGAATTGGGTCATACCAAGGTGCAACTTGATGGCGCGCTGTGTCGCTGCGGCCAGCGCGGCTGTCTAGAGGCGTATCTGGCCGATTACGCCCTTGCCCGCGAAGCGGCGACCGCGCTGCACCGCAACCCCCGCAACCTGCAAAGCCCCAATGCGATGCTGGACGCCCTGTTCGCGCAGGCCAAGGCCGGCAACGAGGCCGCGCGCACGATCTTTCGCCGCGCGGGGCGTTATCTGTCGGTGGGGCTGGCGAATGTGATCCAGCTGTTTGACCCCGAACTGATCATCCTGTCCGGCGAAAGGATGCAATACGACTATCTTTACGCTGACGAGGTGCTGGCCGAGATGCGCAAACTGACCCTGAATGACGGGCGCGTCCCCTGCCGGATCGAAACCCACGCATGGGGTGATCTGGTCTGGGCCCGCGGGGCGTCAGCGCTCGCGCTGGCAGCCGTCACCGACAAGATCATGGGCGAGGCGCGTGCATGATCCGTGCCTTTGCCTTTTGCATGCTGGCCACATCCGCAAGCGCAGGCCCACTGTTCGAAGATCGCTCTGACAGGTTGCCAGACCATATCTATGGCGGTGGCTGGGAACATTTTGTTGGTGGAGGTGTTGCAGTTTTAGATTGCAACGCCAATGGTTTGCCGGACATATTTGCCGCAGGCGGCGAAAACCCCGCAATGCTTTTGCGCAATGACGGGGATTTCAATTTCACCCAGATACCGTTGCCCGAACTTACGGGTGTCACCGGTGCCTATCCCATTGATATTGACGCTGACGGTGTGATGGATTTGTTCGTCATGCGGGTGGGTCCGAACGTTGTTTTGCGCGGGGACGCCGATTGCGGCTTTACCGATGTGACCGCCGACTGGGGCGTGCCTGCGGGCGATCACTGGACCACCGCCTTTACCGCGTGGTGGCGCGATGATGGCAAGCCGGTCATGGCCGTCGGCAATTACGTCGACCGCAACGACCCCGATGGCCCGTTCGAGGCCTGCGATACCAACCAGATCCTGACCCCTGCTGCCGATGCTTACGACAGCACCGATCTGACCCCCGGCTATTGCCCGTTGTCGATGCTGGCGGCGCAGGATGCGCGCGGTCGCCTGACGCTGCGGCTGTCGAATGACCGGCATTACTATGTCCGTGGCGGCCATGAACAGATGTGGGATATCGCAGACGAACGGTTCCTGGGTGCCGAGGACGGCTGGCAGAATGTCTCGCTCTGGGGGATGGGGATCGCTAGCCGTGACCTGACCGGCAATGGCCGCGATGATGTGATGCTGACCTCGATGGGGGACCAGTTGATGCAACTGGCGCAGGATGACGGCACCTATGCAAACGCGCCCTACAGTATCGGCACATATGCCCAGCGCCCACATACAGGTGATGACGGGCGGCCATCGACCGGCTGGCATGCCGAATTCGCCGATGTGGATAATGACGGTCGCGCTGATCTGTTCATCGCCAAAGGCAATGTTGACCAGATGCCGGGCCTTGCGATGGCAGACCCCAACAACCTGCTGATGCAACAGCCAGACGGCACCTTCACCGAGGCCGGATTGGTCGCAGGCATCGCCACCACCGCGCGGTCACGCGGCGCGGCGCTGGCGGATTTTGACGGCGACGGGCGACTGGACCTGATCGTCGTCAACCGCCGCGCCCCGTTAGAGATTTACCGCAACGTGACGACAGGCACCGGCAATTGGCTGGCCGTGGCGCTGGAACAATCAGGCGGCAACCGCAATGCGATTGGCGCGGTAGTGACCGTCGCGACCGATCACGGCAACCAAAGCCAGCAAAACACCATCGGGGGCGGACATGCGGGGGGCAAGGCGCTGCCTTTGCATTTCGGTCTGGGCGCGGCTGAAAATGCCACGATTACCGTCACTTGGCCCGATGGTACGCAAAGCAGTGATCTGGTGCAGGCGAACGGGCCTCTAACCCTCTGGCATCCGCGCGACCGTTAGGCCGCTGGGCACAGTATCGGGGATGCCCAGCACACCGGTTTCGGCATTCGGATCGGTCAGGCTGTCCAGAAAGGCCAGCAGCGCATCCAGCGCACCATTGTCCAGCGTGACAGGATCGACCGTGACCGCAGAGGCGATGGCAGCGCTGTCTGCAAAACCACGCGTATCATCGACCGCCAGATCAGGCAGTAGCGCCTGATCCAGATCGTAGCTGTCCAGTGCGGCAACCGGATCAAGATGCGCGATCAGGAAAGCGCGCAGATCGGCATAAGCACCGCTATGCCCGTAAGGGCCAGTCAGCGCCACATTGCGCAGGCTTGGCGTACGAAACGCATAGAGATCGGCCGGATCGCCTGTTACCCGAAAACGGCCCAGATCGCTGGCGTGGCTTTCGAACCGTTCCGCCTTGCCCGGCCCGATCTGTGGCACGCCCATCGCGTGAAACTGGTGATCGGTCAGGAAAGGACCGGCATGGCAGGTGCTGCATCCGGCATCACCGTAAAACAGCGCCATGCCGGTGGCGGCAGGTTCGGGCAAACTGGCTTCACCCCGCAGCACGGCATCAAAAGGTGCGTTGTCGGACCGCCATTCAAGTTCCATGAACGCCGCAACCGCGTTGGAAATGTCGGTAAAGCCGATCTGCGCAGGATCGTCGATGTGGTCATAAACCGCTATGAATTTATCGGCATAGGCAGGAATATCCGCCACCCGCCCAGAGATGATATCCCACGCGCCACCTTGCCCCGTAATTGTGCCACGACGCACGGCTTGGGCCACATCGTTTTCGCTGTAATGGCCTGCCATTTCATCCGCCGACAGCACCGGAAACATCGTTTGCGCCGACAAAAGCGACGCAAAACCTGTCACCATATCCGCATCAAGCGGCGTACGCAGGCCACCTGGACGGTCGGGGTCAACTTCGATCCGGCCATCGTGGAACAGGACGGTGAATTCCTTTGCGCCCAGATTGAACAGCGCCGGCGAATTGCGCGGAATGCGTTGTTCGGGCAGATTGTCAGGGTCCGCGACACGGTCAGGGCCAAGCCCGATCCCGCCATCCCCCATACCAAGCGATAACCCGTCACTGGTGCCGAACGCCGGATGATGACAGGTCGCGCAAGATACATCGCGGTTGCCAGACAAAATCGGGTCATAAAACAACAACTGGCCCAGTTCCGCCTCTAGCCGGTTGACCGGATGAAAATCCGCATCAGTCAGCGCAGGCGGTAGATCCTGTGCAGCAGCACTGCCGGCCACACCTGCAAAAACGATCAAATAGCGCATCTGGTCCCCCCGTGGCGCAATGCTATCATCTGCGCTGCGGCTGGCAAGATGTCGCTATTCCATGCGCTTGCGAATCCGGCTGACCAGAAACCAGACCAACAACAGCACAATAGGCGTTGCCACGGCTGTCATCACGGGTTTGGTCGTGTCCAGTATCCGTTCCAACGGGGCGGCCATGTATAGCGCAAGGTTGACAGCGTAATAGCTGATCGCGACGACGGACAAGCCTTCGACTGTCCGCTGCAGGCGCAATTGCAGATCGGCACGTTTGTCCATGCTGGTCAGCAGTTCCTGGTTCTGCGCGGATCGTTCCACATCGACACGCGTACGCAACAGATCGCCCGCACGCAGCGCGCGTTCGGACATGGCGAAAAGCCGGGCTTCGGTCGATTTTACGGTGCGCATGGCGGGATCAAAGCGGCGCATCATAAATTCACCAAATGTCTGCCGCCCGGCAAAGCGTTGTTCGCGCAATACCGCAATCCGCTGGTTGACGATTGTTTCATACGCACCCGCAGCCCCGAAACGGAATGTCGTCTGTGCGATGGTGTTTTCAATCTCGGCCGAAACCTGCAGCAAAGATTGCAGCACCTTTGCCTGATCGGCAACAGACATACGCATATCATCAAGAAGGCCGGTCAGTATCCGGTCGAATTCCGCCATCTTCGGCCCAAGCGAGCGTGCCTTGGACAAAGCCAGCATCGACATCGCCTTATAGGTTTCAATCTCGCACAATCGCTGGACGACACGACCGATGCGCCGATCATCGACCTGTGGGCGGGCAAAGACGGCGAAACGCATATGGCCTGCGGTATCAATACGAAAATCACCCGCGATCACCAGATCGTTTTCGATCACGCGGCTGATGGCAAGGCTTTCGGGCACGAACCAGTCATGCACTTTGCTCAGGATACCTTCGTCGCCGTCGACAACCTCGACCCGGATCAGGGCCGATGTGACGCGCGTGCCGGGCGCCTTGGACAGCCAGTCATCGGGGAACACCTCGAAGGTTGTGGCGTCAAACGGGCGGTTTGCCACGCCTTCGCCAAAGACAGTGTAAGTCACAAATTCCGTGTGGCTTTCCCATTTCAACTGGTGTTTGCCGATGGTGCCGAAATAATGCGTGGCATCGGGTTGCGGATGCTGGGCACCGAAACGATCAAGTAAATCAATCAGATGCGCACGATCAGCAGCGCGGTCGCGGCCTGCGGCATTGGTGGCAGGCTTGATCGCAAGATAGGCCGCGCGGCTGGGCGCACCAACGGCGGGAAAAGGCCGCGCATGCAATTCATTCGCCAGCGTATAGCGCAAAGGGTGGTCGGCAATCGGGGGCATCAAAGGGGGCTTTCACTATCGGGTCTTGAATACACTAGCGCGTCCTTTCCCCCTGTAAACAGGAAAAGCGTTAATTTTTAGCCACTTAGTCGCACACAAAGGTATACGGTAGACGCCAGCGCCACTTGCAGGCTAAGCAGCGTCATGGCCCGGATCATCTTGTTCAACAAACCATTTGGCGTCCTGTCGCAGTTCACCGATGCGCGCAGCCCGTCCCCCCGCCCGACCCTGTCGGCCTATATCGACGTGCCCGGCGTTTATCCCGCAGGCAGATTGGATCGCGACAGCGAAGGTCTGCTGGTCCTGACCGATGACGGTGGCTTGCAGGCGAGGATCGCTGATCCGCGTCACAAACTGCCCAAAACTTATCTGGTGCAGGTCGAAGGTGCGCCGAATGATGGCGACCTGACACCGCTGCGCAAAGGCGTCACCTTGAACGACGGGCCAACGCAGCCCGCAATTGTGCGCCTGATCGATCCCCCCGCCCTTTGGGACCGCGACCCACCAGTGCGTTTTCGCAAATCGGTGCCGGATCACTGGCTTGAGATCACAATCAAAGAAGGCCGCAACCGTCAGGTGCGCCGGATGACCGCGCATATCGGCTTTCCCACGCTGCGGCTGGTGCGCGCGCGGATTGGCGACTGGACGCTGGAGGGGCTGGCAAGCGGAAGCTGGCGGGATGCGCCGGAACAACCCTGACAACAGGCTCGCTTTGCACGCAAGCTTGGCAGCATTTTGATATGGCAGCGCGCGGCGACGGAACTTACCGCATGTTGCGCAGTTAGGTTCCTGAAATGCAGCACCCGTTTGCGGGGACGCACGCCTGCCGGGGTGCAACTGCGATGAAGGCGCGGGTGAACTGCCTGACACAACTTGCGAGGAACCATTTGCATATCGCGATTGTAGGATTTGGCCCAAGAGGTCTGGCCGCGGCCGAATACCTTCTGGCAGATGCCCCCGCCATCAAGATCGATGTCTTTGATCCTTGCGCCGTGCCTGCGGCAGGCCCGAACTTTATGCCCGACGAACCCGATGAATGTCTGCTGAACCTACCCTTGCGGGCGGTTGATCTGCCACCGCCAACGGGGGCGAATGCTGCATCTTTTCATGACTTCGTGGCGCGCGAAATGGGCGTCGCCCCTGACCCTGACAGCTATGTGCCACGCAATATGCTGGGGGCTTATATGGCGGGGCGTCTTGACGGTCTTGTGCAAAGCTACCCCGATGCGCTGGCGCATCATGCGGCACTGGTGACAGAAGCATGGCGCGACGGTCAGGGGTGGTGGCTGACAACGGCGGATGCGACGCATGGGCCATTCCATGCGCTGCTTCTTTCACCCGGCCAGCCGATATCGCGCGCGGATGACCAATTGGCACGCTGGCAGGATTTCGCAACCGACAAAGGTTTTGATGTCGCCCCCGCCTATCCCGGCCGCGCCCTAGTGACAGCGGCACAGGGCTGGGCTGGCAAAACAATCGCAGTGCGCGGTCTTGGCCTGTCAGCTTTCGATGTGGTGGGGATGCTGACCCTCGGTGTGGGCGGCAAGATCGTCGATGGGCAGTACCAACGCTCTGGCCGCGAACCCAGGCTGATTGTGCCGTTTTCGCGCGACGGCCTACCGCCGATGCCGAAACCGACCATGGCGCAAGAACCGGTTTATGCGCTGCAAAAAGACGAAAAAACGCAGCTTTTGACAGCGGTGCGCGCAGCGCTTGGCGCCAGCCCTGCGGATGCGCGCCAAATGATTGCCGCCGCATTAGCCCCACCCGCAACGCGCATCACGGGGCAGGATGCTGCACCATGGCTTGCGACAGAAACCGACCCCGATGCCGATCACCCGCAGCAAGAGCCTGTCTCCTTTCTGCAAGACGCCATCGCAATGGCTGACGGCCACCTCGCGCCCTGCGTCGCCTATGCTGTCGGCCAGATCTGGCGCGGAATGCAATCCGACCTGCGCGATATATTCCACAGCACAGACGGTGATCCGGCCACCCGCGCGGCGATTGTCGCCATTGATCACGGTCTCAAGCGGATCACCTATGGCCCGCCGCTGTCATCCGCGCGGCTGATGCTGACACTGGTCAATGACGGGATGGTGCAGCTGGGCCTTGCCGATGGGCCCGATATCGCGCTGACAGATGATGGCTGGGTGCTTGACGCCGATATCACCGCACAGGTGATGATCGATGCGGTTCTGCCAGCGCCCAAACTGGCGCAGCTTGACGACCCGCTGATCCGGTCGCTGTTGCGTAAGGGGCACCTGCGCGAAGATCCGGGGACAGGCGGCATTCTGCTGGATCGTGGCGGAATGGCAGAACAAGGGCTGCACGTACTGGGACGCATGGGCGAAGGGTCCAGCATCGCAACGGATTCGATCCATGACTGCTTTGGCGTTAATACGCGTGCATGGGCGCAGGATATGGCCAAAGATGCGCTAAAGCCAGCCAGCAAAGGACATGCCCATGCCTAAAATGCGCAGCGGGACACCACGCCGGAAAACACCGCTTTCGCGACGCCTTGGTCAGCTCGCCGTGGTCGTTGTTGTGCTCTGTGCCTTGGTGATCACTGCCTTGAACGTACTGCCAGACCGCCGCGAATTGCGTATGCCGGTCGAAAGCGTCGTGACCACGTCCAGCCCCGAGTTCTTGCGCACGATCACCGGGCTGTTCGGTTCAAGCCTCGAGACGGGCAACCAGATCGACATTCTGCAAAACGGCGACGAGATTTTCCCCGCGATGCTGGATGCCATTACCGCAGCGCAACATTCCATCAACTTTGAAACCTATATCTATTGGTCAGGCCAGATCGCCGCAGAATTCGCACATGCGTTGATGGCGCGGGCGCAGGACGGGGTCGAGGTGCGGGTGCTGATGGATTGGGTCGGATCGCTGCGCATGGACGAAGAACTGGTGCAGGATATGCAGGACGCTGGCGTGCAGGTCGTGCGATTTCGTCCCCTGCGCTGGTATACGCTGGACCGGATCAACAACCGCACCCACCGCAAGCTGTTGATTGTTGATGGGCAAGTGGCTTTTACCGGCGGTGTGGGGATTGGCGATGAATGGCAGGGCGATGCCCGCAATCCCGACGAATGGCGCGAAACGCATTACCGCGTGACCGGCCCTGTTGTGGCCGCAATGCAGGGCGGTTTTGTGTCGAACTGGGTAGAAGACACCGGCGAATTGCTGCAAGGCGCGCTGTTTTTCCCTGAACTGGATGAAACCGGCGATATTGCAACGCAATTCGTGCTTAGCTCGACCGGCAGCCGCAACTACATGCATATGAAGCTGATGACCGTCATCGCCTCGGCGCAAAGCCATATTCGCATCGCAACGCCGTATTTCGTGCCCGATGAGGTGGCGGTCGGCCAACTTGTGCAGGCCCGCGCCCGCGGCGTGCAGGTGGATATCATCGCCCCCGGAGAACACATGAGCAAAGACGCCGTTCGTAGCGCGTCACGCCATTTCTGGGGTGATCTGTTGAAGGCAGGCGTGAATATATATGAATACCAGCCGACCTTCATGCATGCCAAGCTGTTGATCGTGGATGATGTTTTTGTTTCCGTCGGGTCTACTAATTTTGACGAACGATCGTTCCGGCTGAATGACGAAGCGAATATCAATATATTCGATACCGGCTTTGCCGAAGCGAAGATCGCGATCTTTGAACAAGATCTGGCACGATCACGGCAGATTTCGTTGCAGGAATGGCAAAACCGCCCGCTTTGGCAACGCACCAGCGACTGGGCATGGAGCTTGCTGCGCACGCAGCTCTGATTACCGGATGCCGACAGGTGTTCCGCGTTCCGAATGCGCTTAGACCAAGTCGGTGGCGGCAACTGATCTGTGCATATCAGGCATCGCCTCTGGCTGCGCTTTCACCTACAACGCTGACGTGTGACCTTATGATGGACCGTCCCAATGATCCGCTTTTTGCATGTCGTGGTTTGCTTCGGCCTGATCAGCACCGCTGCAAATGCGGACGTACAGCACTATGACCTGCTGCTGGGGCAACGTCAGGTTGGCACGCTTAGCTTTGACACTGACAGGATGGATCTGGTCACGCATCTGGACAACACGCCCCTTGGCGTTGCCGATGGCCGGTTCACCGCGCAAAGCAGCCCTGCGCGCAGTGCCGAAGGAACAGCGGTCACGCATTACCTGTCCCAAAGCATCAAGCGCCAGATTTCCTTCGTGCTGGACGAAACCAAAGTTCTGACGACGTCGATCATTCCACCGAAAGAAGCAACACCGTTATCGCAGCCGCAGGCAGTGCCGGCCGGAGTTATCCCGCTTACTGAAGGTTTCGCCAGATTAACGACCACTGGCACCTGCCCTGCCCCTTTCAGCGCTTATGACGGGCGCCGTGTAGTGCACGTCGCCACCCGAGCGCAATTTGCCGATGGTGCCGATATCTTGTGCGAAATGGATTACCGCGTGACCGACGGACCCGGGCACCTGTCACCATTCCGCTTCAGCACGCTGGATATGGCGTTGCGATACAGGAACGGGGCCTTGGCGCAGGTCACGGTCGGCGCAGGCGGATTCGAACTGCAGATGGTGCGAAAGTAAGGTCAGGCGGTTGTCGCCCGCCGTCCGGTGCTGAAAGTTTTGAAACAGGGCCGGAAAACTCGCCAGATGCTAAGTCTGGTTTTTGGTGCGGTCGGGGGGACTCGAACCCCCACGAATGTTACTTCACAGCGACCTCAACGCTGCGCGTCTACCAATTCCGCCACGACCGCATTGTTCGGGCTTAGTGCCGCCGTCTTTAGTGAAAGCACTGATCCACCTCAAGAGCAAAAACGCCTAAGCCGCCGAATGCGGCACCTTGAACGGGTTTGCCTTGCGCCGTTGCAGAAAAACCAGCACGCCAAACGCGACAGCGATGGCCAGCCATCCGGCAAAGGTACCGCCTGACAGCAACATTTCGTTCATGATCCGCCCCGGAACCAGTGTGAACATGCCCGCCACCCCCAGCGCCCAGAACCACATCTGCCGCATCGCGGTCTGATGTGCCCTGATCCTGCCCTGCCGCGCATGGTTGACCCCCTGTCCAATCCCCCAGAACGTCAGGAAAGACAGCAGGTGGATCGGACCGAAATGGCCGACCAGTGCCAGATCATGTGACGGTATCAACAAACCGGACCCGGCAAGGAACACCATGCTCGCCACCCAGATATAGCCCAGCCATTTATGCCGCAGCCGTCCGCCCCGCCCCCACAACACCAGTGGCCCCAGAACCAAGGCGGGCAGTGCAGCCATCACATGGATCTGGATGATGGGCGACGCCTCGAAAATCGGGTTGAGATTCATGGAAAAGTCTCCGAAAAATGTTACGCTGCGCAGCGGGTGCCGCACCATAGGCAGCAGGCCAAGGATCGATACGTGAAACCGGGGAATACTTCGTGAAAGACGGCAGGTCGCATTCCACGCTGCGTGAATGGCGCGATCATATGACACAGCCCTTGGCGGCGGTGATCTTTTGTGGGCTGGCGGTCATCCTGACCCTGATCGCCCCGTTCGGAACGGATCAGGCCGCAGGGCCGCTACTGCGGTTTGTCTACTGGATGCTGATTGCGGTGCTGACCTATGCAATCGGATCGTTGGCACATGCACAGGCGGAGCTGCGATATAAGCGCAGGCCACTGCTGCGGATCGCTGTCAGTGCCGTGATGACAGCAATCGGGGCCAATCTGGTCGTGATCGGTGTCAATCTGGCAATCTTGTCGTATATACCGACCGGGCGGGACTTGGTCATGTCGGTCGCCAATATCTCTGTCATCGCTATCATCATCACCGTCATCTTTCAGCTGCTATACGACCGGCCCGACACACAGGGGCAAAGCCGTCCCTGCATTCTTATGGATCGTCTGCCACTGGAAAAGCGCGGCCCGCTGGTGGCGCTGTCGGTGGAAGATCATTATGTCAGGGTCAGAACACGCAAAGGGGAAGAGGTGCTGCTCATGCGATTGTCAGATGCCATTCGCGAAACCGGCGACCTGCCCGGCGTGCAGGTTCACCGGTCGCACTGGATCGCGTTGGATCAGGTGCGGTCCGCCAGCCGCAAAGGTGATGGCGCCGTGCTGCGCATGTCGGTCGGTCCCGATATCCCTGTCAGCCGGTCTAATGTGCCCGCCATAAAGGAGGCCGGGCTGTTGCCCCGCTAAGCGATGGTAGACTGGATTATCAGCGACGGGCTGACAGATTACCCTGAAGCGCTGGCCTTTATGGAAAACCGCGTGAATGCTATTATCGCAGGCACGGCAGATGAATGTATCTGGTTGCTGGAACATCCCCCGCTTTACACGGCCGGCACCTCGGCGAAAATCACCGATTTGATCGCGCCCGACCGCTTTGCTGTCTATGAGGCCCGGCGCGGTGGTGAATACACCTATCACGGCCCCGGCCAGCGCGTGGTCTATGTGATGCTGGATGTCGGCAAACGCGGCCACGACCTGCGCCGATTTGTGCAGGATCTGGAAAACTGGGTGATCGGAACGTTGGAGACTTTCAACATCAAAGGCGAAATCCGTGCCGGTCGCGTCGGCGTCTGGGTGCAGCGCCCGGAAAAGCCGCGCGCGGCGGATGGCGCAATTGCCGAAGACAAGATCGCCGCCATCGGTATCCGGATGCGCAAATGGGTGTCGTTCCACGGCATATCAATCAATGTGGACCCCGACCTTGCGCATTTCGACGGGATCGTCCCTTGCGGCATCCGAGACCACGGCGTGACGTCATTGGTCGATCTGGGTCTGCCTGTCAGCATGGCCGATCTGGATGTGGCGCTACGGCAGCGTTTCGACGCCACCATGTAGGGTGGATTTCAATCCACCTTACGGCCGGATACCGCGCCCCCTGCGCCAATATAACCCAACCCCAACTGTGCATCCGTAGTTGCCCCGCGCGACCCAAGCGACTAGAACGCGGAATAACGCCCGCCTAACGTCTGAATCGGCGGCGTCGATCTGTAGCCAATACGAGGAGAGCCACATGGCGGACGCAGCCATCCACGGCGACGCACACGAAGACAACCGGGGGTTCTTTACCCGGTGGTTCATGTCCACAAACCACAAGGATATTGGTATCCTTTACCTGTTCGCCGCAGGTATTCTGGGTTTCGTGTCGGTCGCATTTACGGTCTATATGCGGCTCGAACTGATGCATCCAGGTGTGCAATACATGTGCACCGAAGGGTTCATGACCGACCCCTGCACACCTAACGGCCATTTGTGGAACGTCCTGATCACCTATCACGGCGTGCTGATGATGTTCTTCGTCGTCATCCCCGCGCTTTTCGGTGGTTTTGGTAACTACTTCATGCCGCTGCAGATCGGCGCGCCGGATATGGCGTTTCCACGGCTGAACAACCTGTCGTTCTGGATGTTCGTCGCTGGTGGCTCGATGGGTGTTGCGTCGATGTTTGCCCCTGGTGGCAACGGCCAGCTTGGTTCGGGTGTCGGCTGGGTTATGTACCCGCCGCTT
>PUNR01000050.1 GCA_003551805.1 Loktanella sp. | reverse complement strand
GCGACAGGCTGGTTGAAAAAATCAGGCAGGCTATATTGCTCGAAGACACCCGCGGCCTGATCCTGCCTGTCGTCGAAAGCGGCAGTATCGGCAACAATGCCCGCGCGCTGGGCGCTGCCTGCAGTCCGGTGCTGGCGCAATTCCTGCTCAATAGTCATTGATCGGCACTTTGACGCTGAAACAGCAGCGCGCCACAATGCGGGCCAGTTAGCAAAGACCTGCTTCCAAGACTTGCGTTGGATCAAGGCAGTCATATCACGCTTCTGTTACATTTGAGGGATCGTAACCCTGATTTGGAGAGTTTCATGCCTGCTCAGACCGGAGAAAAACCGCAAGCACCAAAAAGCGATACCCTGACAGCCACTGCGCCCTCTGATGGCGCGACCGTTACCGTGGCGGCGCCCAAGAACGGGGTGGCGTCCAAGAAATCGCAGCGCGTTTCACGCGCCCGACCAACAGTGGACGATGTGCGCCACGCCTTTGAAACTGGCGAATACCCCTATGACACCCCGCTGTCGCGCCGCAGCTACGAGGCACAAAAAGCCCGGCTTCAGGCAGAGCTGTTGAAGGTGCAGATCTGGACGCAGGAAACCGGTCAGAAATTCGTTCTGTTGTTTGAAGGGCGTGATGCGGCAGGCAAGGGCGGCACGATCAAGCGGTTCACCGAACACCTGAATCCCCGCGCAGCGCGTGTAGTGGCATTGAACAAACCGACCGACGATGAACGCGGGCAATGGTATTTCCAGCGATACATCAACCATCTGCCGACCGCAGGCGAAATGGTGCTTTACGATCGCAGCTGGTACAACCGCGCCGGTGTCGAACGTGTCATGGGCTTTTGCGAGGCCAATGAATACCTTGAATTCATGCGCCAAACGCCAGAGCTTGAACGCATGCTGGTCCGGTCCGGTATCCAGCTTTACAAATACTGGTTTTCAGTCACCCAGAGCGAACAGCAGCTTCGGTTCAAATCGCGCGAGACTGATCCGCTCAAGCAGTGGAAGCTGTCACCGATCGACAAGGCCAGCCTTGAAAAATGGGACGAATATACAGAAGCCAAAGAAGCGATGTTCTTTTACACAGATACCGCTGACGCGCCTTGGACTGTTATCAAATCAAACGACAAAAAGCGGGCGAGGCTGAATTGTATGCTGCATTTCCTCAGCTCACTGGACTATCCCGGTAAAGATATTCGTATCGCGCATCCGCCTGATCCGCTGATCGTCGGGCAGGCGGGCCATGTTATCCATCGCGCCGACCATATTCTGGGCACATCTTTGCACCCTGACAGCCGACGTTTGTAAGCTGTGCGGCATAGATCAAAAACTGCGATGACCGTCGCTAGATCGTCCCTGCGCGGCCCAGCATCGCGTGCGGCTTTCTTGAACTTCGGGGATTAACAGTCATTCGCGCAGTCTGTTCTCCGGGCGCAAATTATGAGGCGGCAATGCGCGTCGCGCTTGACACAGCAGCGTGAAGCTTTGAACGTAAGTGCTGTAAAAGCTCTGTGGGGTGGTGTGTCAGGGTGACAGGGGAAGAGCAAGCTTGGTCCGTATCGTCGGTTGCAGACGAAAGTCGATTTGACGCTATCGTCGTCGGGTCGGGCGCATCGGGCGGTGTCGCCGCTGCCCGCCTTTGCGAAGCAGGCATGAAGGTCGCTGTGTTCGAGGCCGGATTGCCACAGCCAAGGCGGGCTCATCCCGTCACGGCATCGCTGTCATCCTTCGCGCGGTTTCTTGACAAGGTCGAAGCTCAACGCAGGCTACCCCATAGCCTTGCCCGCATCGGGGAACGGGCGTTTCGTCTGATGGGGCGCGTCAGGCAACCGGTGCAGTCAAAATGCTTCGCATGGGCGATGGCGCCTGACATGCTGGTCGATGACGTGGATTGCCCCTACCAGACCGAACAGGGCAGCAAGTTTCTTTGGTACAGGGCCCGCCAGCCCGGTGGCCGGATGCTGGTCCCCGGACATGGCAGGTTGTATTTCCGGCTGGCAGGGATGACGCGGGCAGCGCCCGGTGGCGACGCGGCAGGGTGGCCGATCGGGTTGGAAGACCTTGATGAATGGTATGGCTGGGTCGAAGACCGTCTGCAACTGAAGGGCGGCACCGGCAGTGCAACCGGTCCCGCGTTAAGCCGGTCTGTGGCGCTGCTGCCCCCCACCAGTTCTGAACATGTGGTAATGGATGCAATCCGCGCTGGCTGGCCAAGTGCGCAACCCGCGCTGGGCAGCTTTGCAGCACCTTTGGCATGGCTGGATCAGGCCGCGGCGACCGGTCATCTGACTTGCCAGACAGGGGCCGTGGTGCGGCGTGTCATCCGCGGGGCTGCGGGTGCAGCCGAAGGGATCGAATGGATCGACAGTCGCAGCGGCGCTGTCAAAAAAGCTTTTGCGCCGGTTGTGTTCCTTTGCGCATCGACGATCGAAAGCACGCGGATATTGCTGCTGTCCCGCATGGATAATCATAACACGGGCCACGGCATAGGCTCGCCGGTGCTTGGCACCGGCCTGATGGACCACGCGGTGATCAGCGCATTAGGCTTCCGGTCTGACCTTGCAGATATCGCGCCCCTGCAGTCAGAGCCGGGCCGTTGCATCTATGTCCCGCCGGGGTCGTGCACGCATCCGTCTGTCGGGACGCAGATCTATCTTTTCGCGCAGCCTGGTGGCGGTTCGGGGGTCAGGGTCGTGTCGTTTGCTGAAATGCAGCCCGACGCATGGAACCGCGTGACGCTGCATCCGTCGCGGCGGGACCGGTACGGCATGCCCGTTGCGGTCATTCGTTTCAGGCATTCCGAAGAACAGATCGCCACAGCGCGGCGGCAGATAGATATCATTCGCGAATTGGCGACGCATCTGAACCTGACGAATGTCACGATGGATTCCAGCCTGTCGCCGGGCGGTGCCAGCATCCATGAATGCGGCACTGCCCGCATGGGCGATGATCCGGCGACCTCGGTCGTGTCGCCTGAAAACGAGTGTTGGGACGCGCCGGGCCTTTATGTGACGGACGGCGCGTGCTTTCCCCGCCAATATGTCCACAATCCGACACTGACGATCATGGCCCTTACCGCGCGCGCCGCCGCCCATGCGGCCGCACGTTGAACCTGACGTCAGTCGGGGTAATGCTATCCTGCCAGCTTTTGCGCGACCAGCCTGACCACCGGCGCGGGATATTGCAGCTTGAGCGGGACCACGCAGGTCCGGTCAAGAATATCCAGCGTGCGCGCGCACATGTCGGGTGAATAATTGATCTCGCGCTTGGCCCATGCCCAAGGGTTCATCTTGGGGTGAAACGTCCGCTTGTTCAAAATCGGTTCCCAATTGGTGTAGACATGCTTGGAACTGTCGCGCAGCCGGTTGTGCACACCCCGTCTTGCGGTCAGTGCGACGGCCTTTTCTTTGGTATCGGCAAGGATTGTCAGGCTGACGGCAGATGCAGGGTCATTGTGCGGCGTGACGCGGAATTCCTGACTTTGCGACAGGATTTCTGCCAGCATCGCACGCCGCTTTTGCATACGTTGCAGCATCGGTATCACTTTGCGCAGTTGCACCTGCAGCATCGCCCCGTCGATTTCAGAGACTTTGAAGTTCATTCCGACAAATTCAGGCTCGTTCAGCCTGTCCCCGTGGCCGCGGATCATTGATCCAAGGTCATGATAACTGCGTGCACGGATGAAATATCGCTCATCACTGGTCAGGACGGCCCCGCCTTCACCGATATTCATGTTCTTCATCTTGTTAAAGCTGAACGCCCCAAGATCACCGATCGCGCCGCAGTATCTGTCTTTATACCGGACACCGACGGCCTGACAGGAATCTTCAATGACGATAAGGCCGTGTTCTTTCGCAATCGACATGATGGCATCCATGTCGCAAACCGCATTGCCCATATGCACGGGAATAATCGCGCGGGTATAGGGCGTTATCTTTCTGCGGATATCTTCGGGGTCCATTGTCAGGGTTTCATCGATATCAACAAGGATCGGCACGGCACCGACCTGCACCGGTGCGGCAGCGGTGGCCATCCATGTATAAGCAGGCACCAGAACCTCGTCACCGGGACCGATCCCTGCCGCCGCCAGCGCGGTAACAAGCGCACTGGTACCCGAATTGACCGCCAGCACATGGTCTGCGCCTAGCCTATCGCCAAGCGCTGCCTCGAAGCCGGATGTCAGATGCGCCCCTTCGCCATAGCGTGACATATGTCCCTGCGCGATAGCGCGGCCGATTGCGAACCATTCTCTTATACCGACGTCAGGCACTGACTACTCCCATTTCGCGATCCGCGCAGAGGCAAACGATACATCCGGCTGCAGGCGATAGTGAACGGCACACCGAATCTTTGGCATGGCCTGCGGCACCTTGCGCCAAGCTTGGCATGCAGCACGCCTTGTGTCACCAAATTACGCTTGGGCGCGCAGGTCCGGCACATGCCGCCGCGTCACGACGACGGCATGTGCCGAATGTATCAGCGTTTGGCCAATGCCTAGTTCGCGGCAATCTGCTGGAGCAGCGGCGTAATCCGGCGCACTGTCGCGCGACGGTTGCGTTCTTCGGCGGCCTGCGTCGGCACTTTTAGAAACGCCTCGCCATAGCCTTGGACAATCAGGTTTTCCGGTGGGATCCGGAAGTTCTCGGTCAGGGCAAGGGCGACAGATTCAGCGCGCCGGTCCGACAGGGCAAGGTTGTTGCTTTCGCTGCCGATTGCGTCGGTGTGGCCTTCGACCAGAAACACTTCGCGCGGGTTTTGGAGCAACATTTCTTCCATCAGGATGCCGACCCGTACAAGGCTGCGCGCCTGTTCCGCCGTGATCGCAGCAGAGCCGGTGGCGAATGTTACCGTATCCAGATCAATTGCCGGAACAAGGCTACGCACCTGTTCGATCTCGCGGATCTGGCGCAGGCTGAAAGTCCGCCCTACATCGACAGCCGTGTCTTCGCGCAAGGCCGTCCGCAGGGCTGTGATGTCGCTTTCGGCGAAAGACAGGCTGCGCGCAACGGGGCGCGTATCTTGCAACTGGCGCACATCGACGGGTGGGGCCGGCTGCAGGTTGTCGAACAATTCATATTGCGTGCCGTCGGGATAGACAGCGGCACGGCGCAGAACTCGCCCGCGTCCGTCACGGATTGTGACGACCTGTGATCCGTCGGCGCGGTCAAGCGTGGTGCGCGACGATCCGTCATCAAAGGTTTCGGTCCGCATCGTGGCGCCCGGCTGACGCAAGAGCGCATCATCATCCTTGTAAACAGTCAGTCCGCGTGACCCTTCGACCACGACCCGGTCACCGGTATTGGCAACCACACGGTCGCCATTGCGCAGCACCGATCCGACGACAACGGCGCCAAGACCCAGCAAGATCGCCGTTTCAAAGTTACCCCGACTGCTGCGGTCGCTTTGTTCGGTCGCTGCTGGCGCGCCAATTGCGGTCAGGAAATCCTGCGCACTTGTCCGCACGGATTCCGCGTCGAGCGTTTCTTCAACCACATCCTCTGGCGCGGCCTCCTGCTCTGAAGTTGCTGCTGCTGGCGCTGCGTCCTCCTCGTCGACAGTGGGATCAACCAGTGCAAGTTCTGCAGCTTCCGTCTCTGCTTGTTCTGCGGCTTCAGCCTCTGCTGCTGCCTGCGCTTCGGCTTCGGCGGCTTCAGCCTCTGCTGCGGCCTGTGCCTCTGCTTCTGCGGCTTCAGCCTCTGCTGCGGCTAGCGCTTCGGCTTCGGCGGCTTCAGCCTCTGCTGCTGCCTGCGCTTCAGCTTCTGCGGCTTCCGCGTCTGCTGCGGCCTGTGCCTCTGCCTCGGCCGCTTCAGCTTCCGCAGTTGCCTGCGCCTCCGCTTCTGCCATCTCTTCGAATGCGGTGCGCAGTGCTTCGG